>JANOZA010000898.1:0-29337 GCA_031429155.1 Verrucomicrobiota bacterium
CGGAGATGCAACAGTCATTGAAGGAACGGGCTCGGTGAGTGTCTTGAGTGCCGGAGCCCAGTCGGGAATATTCGCCAATCCCGAGAAAGGATTCGGAGGCAACGCCAAGGCTGCCGCAGGTCTGGGCGGGGCCGGCACCTCGCTCCAGGTCAACCCGGACAAGCAAATCTTGAAACCAAAGGACGACGCGCACCCTCCTGCCCCGCTGCCGGAAGGTACCATCCGGTCTGACCAACTGGCTCCGGAATATCGAACATCCGACGCTCTCTCTGTCAGCGCAAATACTGGTAACACGCCGGCATCCTATGCGGCCGCGAGTCAGGATATGTCCGCTGTCAGTGGTCTGTCAGCGGACGGCACCCACTACAGTGATGCGAACGCCACTGTGGCACATCTCCTCTATGCCGATGCCCTGGCCCCCGCGGCTATGACGACAGAGGAAATCACTGCCGCCAAAACGTCCGGGCAATACCCGGAGCACTGGTTCGCCGAAGGTTCTTCACCAGTCGGTACGGTACAGGCACCGGCTGGGCCCGATTCCCAGCATCAAGCGGCTGTCAACGAGCTGCACGATCTCGTCGCCCAAGGCCGCCAGTTGAAGCAGACACTGGAGGCAGACCAGGCCGCCGGTGTCGAAATAAAGGACCGTCTCGCCCATCACGAAGGTGCCGCGGGCCAGCAACTGGAACACATCGGGCAGCAGGCCCACACCGCCGCCGACGCCTCCGCCCAAAGCCTCGCCGCTGCCACCCAGGCGGAAGCTGGCCGCTCTCAGACCGAAAACGCCCGCGTCCTGGGAGAATCCGCCCGCGCCCGCGCCAACGAAGCCGCGCTAGCCTCCGAGAAATTCAAAGCTGATGCACAGAAGGATGCAACGGATTCCGAAGCTGCCAAAACCGCGGTTCTGGCTGACAAGCAGGAGGCGGAATCCGGCAAAGCTGCCATCCTCGCAGACAAACACGAAGCGGAGTCGGGCAAGGCTGCCATCCTCTCCGACAAGCAAGAGGCTGAGTCGGGCAAGGCCGCGATCCTCTCCGACAAGCAAGAAGCGGAGTCGGGCAATGCTGCCATCCTTTCCGACAAGCAAGAAGCGGAGTCGGGCAAGGCTGCCATCCTCTCCGACAAGCAAGAGGCGGAGTCGGGCAAGGCCGCCATCCTCTCCGACAAACAGGAAGCCGAGTCTGGCAAAGCCGCGATTCTCTCCGACAAGCAGGAGGCGGAGTCGGGCAAAGCTGCCATCCTCGCAGACAAACACGAGGCCGAGTCCGGCAAAGCTGCGATCCTCTCCGACAAGCAGGAGGCAGAGTCGGGCAAAGCAGCTATCCTTTCCGACAAGCAGGAAGCGGAGTCCGGCAAAGCTGCCATTCTTTCAGACAAACACGAGGCGGAGTCGGCGAAGTCCGCGATTCTTTCCGACAAGCAGGAGGCGGAATCAGGCAAGGCGGCAATTCTTGCGGACAAGCAGGAGGCGGAATCGGGAAAGGCTGCGATCCAGGCAGACAGACAGGAGGCCGATGCCGGCAAATCAGCGATCCTGGCGGACAAGCAGGAAGCCGAGTCGGCGAAGGCCTCCATCCTCGCCGACAAGCAGGAGGCAGAAGCTGCCAAGACCGCGATACTCGACGACAAGCAGGCTGCGGAAAGTGCCCGGCGCGAAGCCGAGGCTGATGCCAATGAAACGGAGCGACTTAAAGGTGATGCCCAGGCGGATATCGCGCAGATTGAGAATTTCCGCACCCAGGCCCAGGGGGCTGTGGAGAACCTGCAAAGCCTGCTCGCCCAGGCTCAGTCGCTATACAACCAGGCACAGGCGATGATGTCGCAAGCGCAGACGATGTATAGCCAAGCCCAGTCTGCGCTAAGCGCCGCACAGACTCAGGTGTCTGATGTTTCAACGGGCCTGACCTCCGCTCGGAGCGGATTCAATGAGTCGCTGGAATATTGGCAAAGTCAGGGCCAGGGGGAATTGGATGCCTACAAGTCGCGCATGGCGCAGGATGCAGCTTCCTTCGCCCAGGAAGTGGACTCTGCCCGGAGTAGTTTAAACGTTGGGCATGGCTACCTGACCCAGTGAAGCGCTGGCGTATGGTTAATTCAGCGACTCCAGCTCCGGCAGGACGAACTTCCCGTCCTTGCGAATGAGTTTGCCGTCGAAGTAAATCTCGCCTCCACCGTAGTCGGGGCGCTGGATGCAGACTAGGTCCCAGTGGACCTGGCTGCGGTTGCCGTTGTCGGTCTTGCCTTCGTAGGCCTGGCCGGGCGTGAAGTGGAAGCTGCCGGCGATCTTTTCGTCGAAAAGAATGTCGCGCATGGGATGGAGCACTTCGCGATTAAAGCCGATGGCGAACTCACCGATATAGCGCGCGCCTTCGTCGGAATCGAGGATGCGGTTGATGGCCTCCGTGTTGTTGGCCGTGGCTTTGATGATCTTCCCCTTCGAGAATTCGAGCCGCACGGTGTCGAACGCGATGCCCTGGTAAATCGTCGGCGCATTGTAGCTGACCACGCCTTCCACGCTGTCCTTCACCGGGGCGGTGAAGCACTCGCCGTCCGGGATGTTCTTCTCGCCGCCGCAGGCCTCGCTCTGGATGCCGGCGATGCTGAAGCGCAGATCAGTGCCCGGCCCGGTGATGTGGACGTCCTTCGTCTCGTCCATCAACTTCTCCAGCGCCTTCATGCCCGGAGCCAGCGCGGCGTAATCAAGCAGGCAGACCCGATAGTAAAACTCCTCGAATGCCTCGGTGCTCATATTGGAAAGCTGCGCCATCGAGGGATTCGGCCAGCGCAGCACGCACCACTTCGTCTTCTGCACGCGGTGGTTCATTACCGGCCGCATTTTGCTCATCACCAGCTTCATCCGGTCGGTGGGAACGTCTGAGCTTTCGGTGATATTGTGGCTGCCGCGAATGGCGATGTAGGCCTGCATTCGCTCGATGAGATTCATCTGCACCGCACTCCACTGCTCATACTGGGCATCAGTGGCACCCATTTGCAGCTCGCGGGTGATGCGGGCGTCATGCACCTGCACATGCGGCACTCCTCCCGCTTCCCGGGCAGCGCGAATGAGTGCAATCCCCATCTCCGGCGGCGTGTCGTAGAGATCGAAAAGAATGTGCTCACCCGGCTTCAGAGAAACAGAATGGGAGATGAGCTGGCGGGCGAGCTTGTCGTGGCGAGGGTCGTGCATGGCGTGGTGAAATGGAGGATGGATGACGGGTGGTTCAGTCTCTGGAAGAGGCCCACCGTGGGGCGGTGCATCCAGTCGTAAATGGTAAATAAACAGCGGAAATTCCACTGCTTTACCCTGGGAATCCCGCAGCCCGCTCCCCTCGTGCCACGGTCCTGTTCCGGACTGGCTCTGGCTAGATTCTCGCCGAAAATTTCCCCGGCCTGCGCAATCTGGATTTGCTTTTGTCGTCGTCAGCGTCGGGCGCAGGGACCAAAGGGCCGCCCCTGTGTTAAGTTTTTGTTACGAAATCTGCACATGCATTCGATGATTGAAGGCTCGACAGAAAGGTGACTCCGCCTCTTTAGTTCCAATGACTTCTCGATCTGCTTTTGCCGCTGCCCTCTTGTTTTCCACGGTGATGGCCTCCGCCGTGCCTCTGGTCACCCACTCCGATACCTGGCATTACAGGAAGGGCACCAGTGCGCCGCAGGCGGACTGGAAAACCGCGGCTGATGCCTCGCTGGATGCCACCTGGCTCACCGGGTCTGGCTGGATCGGCTACGGGGATGGCTCCGGGGCCACTGCCGCCGGCACGACGCTCAGCGACATGCAGCAGACGACCACGCCTGTGAATGCCGGCTACCGCACGTTCACGATCCGCAAGACCTTCACCGTGCCCGCCGGCACCTCCCTGACAGATGAAGTGGTGCTGGAGACGGATTTCGATGACGGCTTCGTGGCCTGGATAGACGGCACGCTGGCGGACAATGCGCCTACTGCCCTCAATGCCGAACTCCCCTGGGACAACACCGCCACGACAGTGGCCAATCACGAGTGCTCCTTTGGCGACGGCACGCAGTCCCCCGTGCGCACTACCGTGCTCGGCACCGTGGGTGCGAAGGCCCCGCCCGGCACGCACATCCTCGCCGTGCAGTTGGTGAATACGAATCGCACCTCCAGCGACGCGGTGCTCAAGGTGAACCTGCGCACGCAGGCCGTGACACCGCCGCTGCCGCTGCACTGGACGCTGGCGCTGAGTCCCATCGTGCTCACCGCCACATTCAATGTCGCGGCGAATCAGGAACTGATCATTGACCCCGGCGTGGAAGTGCGATGCCATTCCGCCAGCGATGCCATCACCTGCGCGGGTAAAATCACGGCGCCGGGCACCCAGGCGCAGCCGATACGCTTCGTGCGCTCCGTGGCCGGCAGCGCGTGGCGGCGCATCGTGCTCAGCGGCATTCAGGAGAGTTCGTTCAAGTGGTGTGACTTCGACGGCGCCAATACGTCGGGCACCATTCGCGGCAGCGGGACAAGCACGGTGAGCCCGTCATTATTTTTGGAGAACTGCCGCTTTCTGAATACGGACGTGCAGATGGTGGATATGGTCTATACGTCATGCAATATCATCAACTGCGAGTTCGACTCCATCGGCGCGCAAGAGTTGATCCACTTCTCCAACATGCCGTCGAATGGCCACGCGCTCATCAAGGGCTGCCGTTTTGGCCTGCCCGGCGTCGCGCCCACCAGCGGCTACAACGACATCGTGGACTTCACCGGCGGCAATCGCCCGGGGCCCATCCCGCGCTTCATTGATAATATCTTCCTCTCGTCGGTGGACGACTGCTTCGACATGGACGCGACCGATGCGCACATTGAGGGCAACCTGTTTCTGAACGTCCGTCAGGGCTCGCAGCGGGATTCCAGCAGCAATCCCATCACCACCGGCGAAGGCCCGGCGGTTTCAGAACTCGTCATCGCGCGCAACTTTTTCTACGACTGCGAACATCTTCTCCTGCTCAAAGACGCGGGTGCCGCAGTCCTGCAGAACAACACGTTTTTGAAGATGATGCCAAACCCGGTCGCCCTCACGGCGGCGGGCGCGGTCATTCCGCCGGGCATCATTCTCTTCGGCGAGCCGTGGCGCGGACGCCCGCTCGGAGCCGGTGCCATTTATAATGGCAACATCGCATGGGACCTCGCCCCCATCATTCAGGCCACGCCCTTCCCGCTCTATGCGCCGGCCACTTCGTTCCTCATTTCCGATCACTCGCTCATTCAGGGCAATCAATGGCCCGGCGCGGGCAACATCACCGGCGATCCGCTGTTCGTGAACACAGCCGGGATTGACTACACCAACATCAAAGCCTCACTCATGCTCCAGGCCGGCTCGCCCGCGCTCGGCACCGGCCCTAACGGCCTCGACATGGGCGCGTCCGTTCCCGCCGGTGCCAGCATCAGCGGCGCACCGGTGGGCACCACTGCCAGCACCGGTGCCACCATCAGCGTCGCCGGCCCTGGCATCTGGGCTTATAAATGGCGGCGCAACGGCGGGGCCTACAGCGCGGATGTCCCGCTCGTCACCGCCAGCGTACTCAACGGCGGCATCTTCACCGCCAACATGTATGCCAACCCCACGCCGATCACCCTGACCAATCTTCCCGACGGCACTCATACCGTGGAAGTCCTCGGCAGGAACTCCGGCGGCGACTGGCAGGACACTCCCGTCTCCGCCACCTGGACTGTGCTGACCACTCCTGCCGACACCGACGCCGACGGTCTTCCCGACGCATGGGAATCCGCCAACGGCCTCAATCCGAATGACAACTCCGATGCCGCGCAGGACAAAGACGGCGACGGCGCGACCAACACGGACGAATACACCGCCGGCACCGATCCGCGGAACCGCGCCAGCGTTCTGCTCGCCACCCACTCCATGCTCGCCAACGGCTCCGCAGACATCACATTCGACGCCGTCGCCGGCAAGTCCTACAAGCTCGAAGCGAGTCCCAATCTTGCCGCTGCTTCATGGACCACCATCGCCACCCTTCCGGTGCAGGCAGCCAGCGGGCCGGTTACTTTGAATGACCCGGACGCTGCGGTGACGAATCGGCGATTCTACCGCGTCACCACGCCGCAGTGAGACCCTGCGGTGGAGGACTCAGTCGGCCGCCTGATCGAATCCCAGCCCGCGCAGGGCGGTGCGGATTTTCTCTGCGGCGGTGTCGAGGGCGGCGGGGGTGGCTTTGTGGTCCTGACGGGCGAAGTCCATGTCGCGGATCTCATTGATGGGGGTGAGATGGATGTGCAGGTGCGGGACTTCGAGGCCGGCGATCATGACGCCGACTTTCTCGCAGGGGAAGGCGGCCTGGATGCCTCGGGCGACGTGCTGGGCTGTTTGGAAAAGGTGAGCGGTGAGGTCGGGCGGGGCATCGAGCCAGGAATCTATCTCCTGCCTGGGGACGACGAGGGTGTGGCCGGGGCGAATGGGGGCGATGGTGAGGAGGGCGACGCAGTGTTCGTCTTTCCAGACGAAGCGGCCGGGGATTTCGCCGTTAATGATGCGGGTGAAGAGAGTCATGGGAAATGAAGAATGAAAAATGCAGAATGAAGAAGGGAGGCGGAGGACGGCTAGGCTTTGGGGAGGAAGAAGCGGCGCTGTTTGTCGGTGACGGGTATGGCGAGGCGTTCCATCACCATCATCATGTCTTCCCAGTGTTTGCGCTTCTCGGTGGTGGCTACGGCTTCGCCTTCGGCCTCTTTGTGTTTCAGATAGGAGGGGTGGAAGGTGGGCATGAGGGGGATGCCGCGATACTCCAGCCATTGGCCGCGGGAGGCCGGGAGGGCGATGCTGCGCTGGAGGAGGCCTTCTGCGGCGGGCTCGCCAAGGGTCACGATGACACGGGGCTGGATGATGGCGATTTCCTCCTCCAGGTATCCGATGCAGGCGTTCATCTCGTCGGCGGTGGGCTGGCGGTCGGGGGTGCCCTGGGCTTTTTCCCCGTGCATGATGGGGCGGAATTTGCAGACGTTGGTTAGATAGACGTCGCTGCGGCGGAGGCTCATGGCCTGGATGACTTTGGTGAGGAGTTGTCCGGCGATGCCGACGAAGGGCTGGTCCTGGATTTCCTCCTCGGCGCCGGGGGCTTCGCCGACGAACATGATGGAGGCGTCGGGGCTGCCGGCGGAGAAAACCATCTTGTCGCGCAGGGTGCCGAGGACGCGGGCGGCGGGTGCGGCGGCGGCGCGGCGGGCGATGGCGGCGAGGCGGGCGCTGCGGGGGAGATCCGGGATGGCTGGTGCAGGGGCGGCGGCAGGGGCGGCAATGACGGGAGCGGGGGGCGCGGCGGCGGGAGCGGATGGCGTTGGCGGCGCGGGTTTTTTGAAAACCATGCGGCCGGGTTTCATGCGGATGACTTCCTTGAGGGCGGCGCGGGCTTCGTCGGTCATCCAGATACGTTTTTCCCCGCCGCGGGCGCGGGCTTCGAGGTGCGCGGTGAGGACGTGGAGCGCGGATAGGGGGTTAGGGGATTCCGTGGCGGTCATGGCGGGAGAGGGGAAGGGGGGAGATGGAGGGAACATCGAACGTCCAACGTCCAACGTCCAACATTGAAGTGGGGGAGGGGAGGGGACGGGCGGCTAGGGAGGGCAGGGGCGGAAGCCGCAGGTGATGCCGAGGGCGAGGCAATCGCTGGCGGGGGCCATGCCTTCGGAGGTGGCGGGGTGGCTCAGGCACTGGGCGGCGGCGCAGACGGCGAGGCGGAGGGAGTCGGACCAGGGGAGGTCGTCGTGAATGCCCATGAGCAGCCCGGCGGCAAAGGCGTCGCCGGCGCCGGTGGCTCCCTGGACGTAGCCGTCGGGAAGTTGGACTGAGCCTTGGCGGTGGACGGTGCCGGTGTGGTCCACGCAGACTGCCCCTTCGACGAAGTGAATGGTGACGGATTTTCTGACACCGTGGCCGAGGAGAGTGCGCGCGGCGGATTCGATGAGTGCCCAGTCGGGGCCGTCCGGGGTGCGGAGGTTGAGGCCAGCTAGTTTGCCGGCTTCGATTTCGTTGAGAATGAAATGATCCACGTGCGGCAGCGCGCTGAGGGCGCTGCGGGCGAAGTCGGTGTGCTCGACGCTCACCATGTCGGCGGCGGTGACGAGGCCGGCAGCGCTGGCTTTTTCCAAAACATGCGAGGCTCCGCTGCGTCCGTCAGGGCCGATGGCGTCGAGGGTATCCAGCAGCATGAAGTAGCCGAGATAGAAGAGGCGGGCCGTGACGCCGGTGAAGTCGAAGTGGTCCGGGGCGAGCAGGGCATTGGCCCCGCGCTGGTGGAAGAAGGTGCGGCGGCCGGTGCTCTCGACGGTGAAGGCGTCGGTGTAGCTGGTGCTGACGGCGTCCGTCTGGCGGAGGCGCGCGGTGTCTATGTGGTGGGCGGCGCAGTCTTCGAGCATCCAGCGGGCGGTGGCGTCGCTGCCGATGAGTCCGGCGGCGGAGAGGGGGAAGGCCGCTCCCATTTTCGCGAGGTCCTTGAGAATGTTATAGGGCCCGCCGCCGTTGGCGCTGCTCTCGCGCAGAATGCTGGCGAGCATTTCCTCGCGGGGGAAGTAGTCAATGATTTTGACGTGATCCACGATGAAGTTGCCGGCGGCGAGGAGTCCTTGGCGGGAGGAAGGCATGATGTTGAAAAGGAGGAAGCGGACGAGGTATTGTATAAAACCACAGACCACATCAGTAAATTGCGCCACCGAAAAGCAATCCCCTCACGGGCTGCGGCACCCCATCCGCCTGCTGAGCATCACCCGCCTCCGACCGCGAATCGTTCAACAACGGTTAGCATTGGGGCTCCGCCCAATGCTAACCATGGTCATTCGGCTTAGTGTTTCATTCGGAGGGGATAAGTGTCAGGGTGACAAAGTGTGCCCAACGCATCCCCCTTTTGGGGTCGCCGCGCCGGAACTCAATCTCGTAGCCATGAAATCCGATACCGAAATCGTAGGCAACAAATACTCTAATCCTCTCAGATTCGGATGAGACGATGCGGCTGGATAGTTCCTGATTGTCAGACTTAGGCCCATTCAACTGCTCGAGAATATATGTCGAGGCGGATACTGCATCCTCGTCTGAAAACCCCGAAGTTGATGCCAAATTGGAAACTTGCTGTGCAACTCGTGAGATCAACGAAGGCGCAGCCGACACCAGAGTCCCTCTAGTCTTGCCCTCCTCGGGTGTGCAGGCGGCGAAGCATATTAGCATCAAGGTGCCTATGCTCGCACCAATCACAGAGAGTGGTTTCATTGGGTTTGAGCCGAACTAATTGATGAGAAACAGATATGTGTGTTTGTACTCATCCATATAGGCGACAGATTTGTTGGTGATCTACGGGGTGGGCGGACGGGGCGGGTTGCTTTTGGCGCAGATCGTGGAGATGGACAACGGAATTGCTGCCATGGGCGCGTATTTGGGAAATAAGTCGGCAGAAACTGTTTCCGCCAACCCCATGAAGCTGAGGGAACCACTGCGCCGGGCGATCATGGCTTTCGCAGGAGTGGTCTTTAGAACCACTCGCCACACCAGTAATAGTATGAAGGCGAAGCTCCTTGAGCGCCTTGAGCTGCCCGATCTCCGGCGGCAGGGCGGTGAGGCCTTCAACGACAAGATTGAGGGAGGTGGTCGGGGAGTGGGAGGAAGCGGCCTTGCGGATCTGCTCGCGCGCCTCGCGGTAGGCGTCGCGGGCCTTGTCATTCGGGATGGAGGGCTCGGGATATTCTTTCCAGGCGGCGGGCAGTTTGGACTTGGCGGGCATGGGCGGGAAGATGGCAGGGAGCGGGGCAGGGGCAAGCGCGTGGTGGCACTGGGAGTGGCGTGCCTCTGGCCGCCATTTCAAGACCCGCGCCGCAGGCCTAAAGAATCACAGCCTACACCAGTAGAACCACACCAATTCACCCGAGATGGAGGTTTCCGGTTCGGAGCGGGTCAAAACGGCGCAGTTTTCGGTCATGGTTGGCCGACCATGACCTTACTCCCGCCCATCCATGACCCAATGGACACCCGGCCATGACCTCATGGATGCCCGGCAATGAGGAAATGGTTGCCCGACCGTAACGGGATGGCCGCCCTCCCATGACCCAATGGTCGCCCGACCGTGATCGAACGGACGCCCGGCAATGACCTTATGGCGGGGTGGTAATGAGGTCATGGGCACCCTGCCATGAGGGTACCGGCGGGCGGGGATGCCCCTACCGGCGGGTGACGGTGAGTGGATGGCTGGCCGGCAGTGATGTCGACCAGCCCTGAGCCCAGTTCCCAGGTGAGGGATTCGACGGGTGCGAGGTTCTTAATGGATAGATTGGTCAGTATGGCCGCGGCGATTGTCGATTATGGCACCCAGGGACGGGCGTGCAACGTGAGGATGTCGCGGCTCGATCACGGCTCCAAGAATCAGGGCTTTGACTGTTCCCGCTCCTTCCGTTTTTCCTCCAGTCGCTCCTTAGCTCTCTCAAGCATTCCCTTTTCGTCCCTCGATTTTGGCTGTGAGGGACCATTGATGAGGCGGCTGATCAGCCCCAGCAGCATGAGTATGCCGAAGGCGATCAAGGCGATTCGTCCGCATCCGGACTTCCGTTTTTCCGGCCGCCCGTTGCTCCCGCCGGAAGTCCTTCGCAGTTCGCCTGACAATTTCCCGTCACCGATCCCCGGAATGCCCAGCGAGGGTGCAGGCTGCCCTTTCAGCACCTGCACGGGGATGTGCAGCAAAGCACCCGGACCGGGACCAGGTGCCGCGAGAAAAGTGCTGATGAGTGCCTGGTCACCTCCGGGGTCGTGCCGGTACATCAATGCGTTGAACGCATAGATTTCAAATCCGTCCGCAGACGGCTCCGGGATGCGCACCCGTTTCCCCGGGACATACTGATCGTCGTGGACGATTTCCCACAAGGGCAGCGCGGCACTGTCTGCCGGCTGGTCCTCTCCATACAGACTGCCCATGAGTTCCGCGAGAATGCCCGCCTGCACGATAGCTTCGACTCTTGTGTCGAAGGTGCCCACAACGAGCGTCGCCCGCACCGGAAGCGTCTCGTCGGTATTGCCGATGGCAGGAAAGGCCGGGAGAAGCACCGTTCCGTGCAGAGCCCGGTGCATCTCCGCTTCGGTTCGTGCCTGGCAGGCAAGGACCACCAGCGCCAGGAAGTCCTCCGTCTCGCGGAAGGCGGCCACAGCGGGCCGGTAGAGCGGAAGATTATGCTGCCATGCGCGCACTTCCCCCGCGAGGACTTCCACCATCGCGTCCGCAGCCTCGTGTTCAGCAGGCGGGGGGGGCAGCGCAGGATCGCGCGGAGCATATTCCGCCGGTGGGGGCGGTGCGCCATCAGTTGCCCAGCGCAGTATCCGCCGGTGCGGGGGAGTCACCGAACTGTCGCAGCGCAGCGCGCGCCATTTTGCGCTTCCGGGCCCGTCGGCCGTATTGCCAGTGTCGATAACGTCGCCCCGCAGGATCAGGTAAATGCAGAGGTTCTGGATGATGACGGCAGTTTCCTGCGGATTGGTCATTGAGAGGGGTGCCGCATACTCCATGTCGGGCAGGTGAAATTGGGCCATCCCGGCCGTGTCCATGAGCAGCCAGCTCTCATGCTTCCACAGCCGGACGGATGTCAGGGCGTTGATGGCTGGCCGGTTCTCTTCAGCGGATTTTGCCAGTTCTCCGGTCAATTGATCCGGTGACATCAACACCTCCCCTGACGGACAATACCACGCCACGGCACCGGGCAACGAAGCCACTCTCGCGGCAGCATCCAGCAGCCATTTGAGAAGCTCCGATGCCGGGGATTCCTGCTGGCCGGAGGGTGAGAGCATTTGCCCGCGCGTTCGCAGTCTGACGAAACCTGCATGTCTGCCAATTTGAAGGGCCGCGTCCGGCCAGTGCCAAGCCTGTTGCGCCGCCCGCTCCAATCCGCCGGGAGCGGCCCCGGCGCCAAAAGCTCCCAAGTGCGAAGCCGGCACGGTGGAGGAGGCTGCTTCTGCATAACCAAAATCGTCCGGCCACGGATTCTCCTGAACGTCGATTTCTGCGACTTCACCTGTCCCGGCATTCCATGTCACACAAAAGCCGGGACCATTGAATGGAAGCAGATCCTGTCCGGGGTGAACCGCCGCTTTGTCTTCACTGACAGGCCAGTCGCGGAACAGCTCCCTGATCGACTCCAGTGAGGGCAAGTGATCGAACAGAATGGCGCCGCATTGGGAATAGAAGAGGTTCACAGGAATTGTTGGGGAGGATGTCCGCCCTCTAAAGAAGGCTGGCCAGTGGCGTCAAACTAAGAACAACTGCCCAGGCCAGTTTTTGAAGGAGTTACGAGTGTGCGGTGGTTTCCCTGGGGGCAAAAAAAAGCCGCCGCCCGGTGAGGGGCGGCGGCGGGGGACGGGGACGGGTTATTTACCGTACACTTCGGCTTCGATGTACTGGTTGGTGTCGTCGAGGCTGCGTCCGCAGGAGTAGAAGCGGACGTAGCGGCCTTTGACGCCACTTACCGGCATGGAGCGGCCGTGGTTGGTCTCGACCCATGAGGCGTCGGTGCCGACGCCGTAGCCGAGGGAGTTGTCGAAGTCGTTGTTGAAGACGGTGGTGGAGGTCTTGAAGTCCACGTCGTCGGAGATCTGGGCGATGACGTCTTTATAGACGACGCCTTGCTTATGATAGTGCCAGAGCCAGAGGAGGTGGACTTCTTTGGATTCGCCGAGGTCTATCTGGATGTGCTGCTTCATGGGGAGAAGCTCGACGCCGTAGCCGTCGTCGCCGCCCTTGTCGCCATCGGTGATGAGGCTGAGTTCGCCGAGCGGCTGAGTGTCGGAGCTGGTGACGGGCTTGCCCTTGGAGAGAAGCGTGACGCCTTCGGGCACCTGGACTTCGAGAGTGGGCTTGGTCTTGGCCGGGTTTTCGAGGTTCGGCGGGTTGTAGTTGGTGGGGAGCGGCGTGCCGACAAAGAGAGGCTTGGGCATCTCGGGCTTGATGGTGGTCTTGCCAGGAGCAGTCGGGGGCGGAGTGGTTGGCTTGACGGGCGTCAAGGCAACATCGGCGGCCGGGGGCGCGGTGGTTGTCGAGGGAGTGGTCACGGCGGAACCGTCGTAGGGGGACTTTTCGGAGCTGGTCTGGAGCGGGTCGAGACCGACGGCGGGCTTGTCGCAGGAGACGAGGGCGAAGGCGCCGGCGAGGAGGGTGAGGGTGTGCTTTTTCATGTTGTTGGGCGGAAGGGGTTCAGGCGACTTCGAAGTCTTCGGGTTTGAAATCTATGCGTTTCTTTTCGGCGACGGCTTCATTCACAGCGAGAACGGCGCGGGCGCATTTGTAGGCGTCGGCGACGGGGCAGTTGAGGTCCGTCTGCTTGCCGGCCTTGCGGACGGTGTCGAAGAAGTTTTCGAGGTGGTGTTGGTGCGGGGGTTTCTCGTCGAGGTGCTTAGGCAGGGCGGGGATTTCGTAGGGGTCGGCGGCGACGGACACGCGGACGTCCTGGACGCCTTCCTTCTCGAGGAACGGGTCGGGGCGGTGCCACATCGTGGGGCGTTCCCAGAATTTATTGTAAACGGTGGCGGGCGGTTTGCGGAGGATGCCGGCGGGCACGAGGGCTTCCCAACTGCCCTCTTTGCCGAGCGTGGTGTCTTTCTCGCGATAGACCTGATTGCCGTTCTGTTGCTGCTCGGAGATGACGATGGTGCCTTCGACGCCCATGATTTTCTCGTAGTAGTTCTGGGAGCCGGTCGTTGTCAGAACCTGATAGAGACAGCGGACGAGCCCGTGATCGGGGACGTCGTATTCGTAAATGAGGATGGCGTTGTCGAGGTGCTCGTAGCTAAAAGTGCCGCCGCCTTTGAGCGGACGGTCCTTGAAGTAGTCGCGACCACCGACGGCGGTGAGGGACTTCGGCGTCGTGCCGAGGATCCAGTTGAAGATATCAATCTGGTGGGCGCCGAGGTCCGAGATCGGGCCGCCGCCGTATTTCTTAAACTGACGCCAGTTGGCGAATTCCAGGACGTTGGCGTAGCCGGCTTTCTGGATTTTCTCCATCTCCACGGCGCTGATGTTCGGCATGAGCGGGTCTTTGACGGAGCGGTTCCACTGGCCGTAGAGGTGGGTGATCTGGCCGAGGAGGCGCTTTTCGCGGATGAGCTTGTCGCGCATGAAGCGGTAGCGCGGGTTGCTGCGGCGCTGGTGACCGATCTGGAGAAGCTTGCCGGTCTGGCGCTGGGCCTTAACCATGTCGGCGGCGGCTTCGAGCGTGTTGGACATCATCTTTTCGCAATAGGTGTGCTTGCCGGCTTCGAGGGCGAGGCGGGACTGGGGGGCGTGCAGCCAGTCGGGGGTGGCGATGACGACGCAGTCGAGTTCCTTGACGCTGGTGAGCATGTCTTCCATCCGCTCGAAGTCCTGGGTGCCGACGGACTTGGTGGGATCAAGTGCCTGCCTGGCGGAGCGGCGTTTGAGATCCCAGATGTCGCAGATGGCGGCGAAGCGGATGCCGGGGATGCGGACCATGCTGGCGACCAGGGCGGCCATGCCTTGCTGACCACAGCCGACGAGGCCGATGTTCAGGGCGGCGGAGTCTTCCTTGCCGGCGGCGCGGGCGGCGATGCGGCTGTAGCTCAAGGCCGTGGCGGTGACGGCGGTGTTGCGCAGAAACGTGCGGCGCGTGAGGTCTTTCTGGAGGCGTCCGGCGGCCGGGGATTGCGGTGCTTTGCTCATAATGGGGAATGCGATGGGCGGTGGCGGCTGAGGGGACTCAACCATGGGCGGCACGCGGCTCTAGAAGCGGGTCACGGCCCAGCGGTTATGCTTTACGAGTGCGAGGGCGACGACGTAATAGAGGGTGAAATTCATCAGCAACTGCACGGTCGGGCTGTCCGGCAGCGTCATTTGTCCCATCGCGAGTGAGAGCCAAATGCCCCCGCCGAGCAGGAGCGAGATACGATTGAGGAAACCGATGAGAATGAAGAACCCGACGGCGATCATCGCGTAGGGAATCACCATGGCGTAGGTCTTGAAGACGTGGGTGAGGAAGTTGACGCCCTTCTCGGTGTAAACGGCAGGGTTGTTGAAGCCGCCGAATTCAAAAACAGGCTTGGCGACGTTCACCCACTTGCCTGTTTTCTCGACTTTGCCTTCGGAGTTATAAGTGTCGTGCCAGTAGCTGAAGCTGTAGTTGTAGGGAGCGGCCGGGCTCTTGAATTTCTCCACTCCGTAGAGCAGCAGCAGGACCCCCAGTCCGACGCGAAGCAGCAGATAAGCGAGTGATTTCTCGCAGCAGCAACTACCGCCGGTGGCGGACGAGGAAGAGGCGGCGGGAACGGGAGGAGCGGTGGGCGATGCCATGTGGATGCGTTCTAAGGTTGGGTAGATTGGAAGGACGGGAACGGGCACCTTGTGGGCCGTTTATCGGATTTCCACTGAAAAGATGTCTGCGGCGCGGTGTCGCTTAATAGAAAGCCCATACGACGAGCCAGATGGCCACGGCGCCGACGATGTCGAGGAAGATGCCGCTCTTTATCATCCTCGGCAGCGGGACATGACCGGTGCCGTAGGCGAGTGCGTTCGGCCCGGTGCTCACGGGGAGCATAAAGCCAAAGCTGCAGGCGAGGCCGGTGGCGAGAGCGACGGGGATGGCCGGGAGATCCGCCTGCTGGGCGACAGCGATCATGAGGGGGACCATGACGTTTGTGGAGGCGGTGTTGGAAGTGGCTTCGCTGAGTGCGAGGCCGAGCACGATGCCGGCGGCCACGAGAAGCCACAGGCCGGGCTGGCCCATCCAACTGACCATGCCGTCGCCCATCGCTTTGGCGAGGTGCGTCTCTATTATCAACGCGCCGAGCGCGAGGCCGCCGGCGAAGAGAAAGATGGTGGCCCAGTCAATGCCAGCGGCCTGCCGCCATGTCAGAGTGAATTTCCAATCCCGCAGATTCACGGGGAGGAGGAAGACCATGAGCCCGCAAACGAGGCCGACGGTTTCTTCGGGAAGGTGATCGTTGATCCACGAAGCACTCTGTTGAATGAAGAACACTGCGAGGGCTAGTCCTTCCGGCCACGAATCCGCCATGCCGACGGAAAGTTGAGGATCGGTTCCCAGGCAGAGTTCCACCAGGCCCGGCCACATCCAGAGAAAGAGGGCGGTGGCGAAAATGATGATGGTGTTGCGTTCGCCGGGATTTATGGGGCCGAGGGCTGCGTATTGCGCGCGCAGAGTTACTTCCATCCCTGCGCGGTCCCCGAACTTCAGTCCGCGGGGACGCAGCAGCCAGAGCAGAAAGCCGGTGAGCACGATGACGAGGGGCACGCCGAGCTTCATCCAGTCGAAAAATGTGATTTTGCCTGCGCCTGCCTGATTCAGGAAGCCCATGGTCATGATGTTCGGCGGAGTTCCCACGGGCGTGCCGAGGCCACCGATGCTGGCGGCGAAGGCGATGAGGAGGACCAGATTACAATTGGCACGCTGGTTGCCGGCGAGTCCGGGACACGAGGCGATGATGCCGAGGCCGATGGGCATCATCATGGCCGTGGTGGCCACATTACTCATCCACATGGAGAGCAGCGCCGTGAGGCATCCCAGTGCCGCGAACAGGGTGAACGGAGTCCGGGTGACGCCCCTTCTTGTCAGCAGCCAGAGCGCCATGCGGCGATCCAGCCCGTGGACCTGCATGGCCATGGCGATGAAGAAGCTGCCGATGAACATGAAGATGCTGGGGCTGGCGAACGGCGCGAGGACGATCTTTTGCGAGGCCACTCCGAGCGGAATGCACAGCGCGGGTGCCAGCATGGCCGTGGCGGCCATGGGGATGGCTTCGGTGATCCAGAAAATGATCGCCAGCGCCAGCGCCGCTGCCAGTTTTTGTGCTCCCGGTTCCAGCCCCGGGAGGGGAAAGAGGAGCAGCAGCGTGAACGCCAGCGGCCCGGCGATGAGTCCCGCGCGCTTCCGCCAATACTCGAACTTTTCTTCACCGGAGGAGAGGAAGGGCTGGGAATCGGGATCGTCCATGCGTGTATTATATAAAGGCGGAGCCGCCGCGCCCTTATCCCCGGCAAGTGGAGATGACAAGTCGCGTTGGCGGTCACGGCTGTCCGGGTGGAGCGAAGCGCTTTCCGAAAAACCTGAAGTTTCTTCACGGAATCATTGACCGGCTGGCGGGAAGTCCCGTAATCTCACAGCCATGCACCCCCTTATCCTTCCGCCTCGCTGTCTCGCAGCGCTTCTCTTTCTAGGAGCCTTGCCGTCGAGTGCGGCCCCGCTCATTACCGAGTTCCTCACGAATAACAACACCGGCATCCTCGATGAGGACCTCACCCGGCAGGACTGGATCGAGATTCACAACCCCGACCCCTCCACTCTCGATTTCAGCGGGTATCATCTGACGGATGATTCCGGGCTGCCGGCCCGTTGGACCGTGCCATCCGGGGTGACGATCCCGGCGGGTGGCTACCTCGTCATCTTTGCGAGCGGGAAGGACCGTGCCGTGGCCGGTTCGCCGCTGCATACCAATTTCAGCCTGGCCTCCGGAGGGGAATACCTCGGAATGTATGCACCCGGCGGAATGGGAGCGGCGGTGTCGGAGTATGCCCCGACCTACCCCGCCCAGTCCGGAGACATTTCCTACGGACTGCTCAATCCGGTGGCCGGCTCCCCAGTGAGCTTTTTCACCGTGCCAACACCGGGAGCGGCGAACAATTCAGCCAATGCGCCGGCGGAGACGGTGACCTTCACCGTGGCCAGCAAGACCTTCAATCAGGGCACGACCTTCCCGGTCTCCCTGAGCACGCCGTCGGGCACGGCGACCATCCGCTACACGCTGAACCGGGCGATGCCGATCAACGAGGACGGCGTGGCCCCGACGGTGACGGTGGACCCGGCCACGGACATCTGGACGTCCACGGCTCACGGGCTGAAGAATCTGGATCCGGTGCAGATCCACAGCAGCACCGGCACCTATCCCACTTTGTCGGGCAGCGGGATTACCTACTTCGTGACCGTGCTCTCGGCGAATACCTTTAAGCTGTCCGATGACCCCGGAGGCGTAACGCTCAATGTGACGACCGCCGGCGGCGGCATCATCCATGTGCGTCGTCATGCCGCGCAGTGGACCATCGCGGGAGCGACCACCAGCATCACGGTGACCGAACACCGCTTCTATGATCGCGATCCGGTCCAGGTCACCACGACCGGAACTCTGCCGACCGGTCTCGCGGCCGGCACGACTTATTACATCCTGCTGACGGACCGGAATACGGTACAGCTCTCGGCGACCCCGGGCGGCGGGGCCATTACCATGACGACCGCCGGGTCCGGCACGCATACCCTCAAGCGGGTGCCCTCGACGCTCTACACGGCGCCCATTACCGTGAATCACAGTCTCCGGCTGCGTGCAGGTTCATTCCAGACCGGGCGTGCAAATGGTGCGCTGGTCAGCCAGTCCTATCTCATGCTGGACGCTGCGGCGCAGGCATTCACCTCAAATATCCCCGTAATGATTCTGCACAGCTTTGGCTCCGGACATCCCAACGGAACGGCCCAGACTCCGGAGGATACCAAAGAGGATGTGTGGTTCACCTTTGAACCGAAGCCGGAGGGCACTCCCCCGGCTACGACACTGGTGACCCGCCTCACCAATCCGCCGGACCTCGTGGCACCAGGCTATTTCGAGCGCCGTGGCTCCAGCACTTTCGGCGCGGCAAAATACTCCATGACTATGGGGGCCTTCAATGAGTTCGGAGAGGGCGGTAACGTGTCACCGCTCGGATTCGCCTCGAACGACGACTTCGTGCTCAACGCGCATTTCGAGTTCGACCGCTCGCTCATGCATAACGACTTGATCTACCGCCTGAGCAACGAGGCCGGCCGCTATGCCCCCAATACGCGGCACGTGGAGGTCATCATGAGTGTCGGTAACGATGTTGGTGCTGCGGGCGCACTTCCGGCCTACGGGGTCGTCAATGGCGCGACCACCGGCGCGGACTACTACGGCGTGTTTTCCTTCCAGGACAAGATCAGTAAGGGGAACAACCGCCTCGATATTGAGAAGTTGGAACTGACGGACAACACGGCACCCAATGTGCAGGGCGGGTATATCTTCAAAATTGACCGCCTTGATGCCGGCGACGCCGGAGTCGCCGCAGCCGGGCGCTCATTTGCACTCGTGCAGCCCAAGGAGTGGTCTGCCTATCCGGGCCGTGTCCAGGTCGCTACCGACCCGCAAAAGGCGTATCTGCAGACCACTCTCAATAACATGAATGCGGCGCTAAATAGCCCGAATTTCATGAATCCAACAACGGGCTACGCAGCCCATCTCGACGTTCCCGCCTGCATTGATCACTGGTGGCTCAGCGTGCTGCCCAAGAGCGCCGACGCTTTCCGCCTTAGCGGCTACTGGCACAAGTCGCGCTACGGAAAGCTCGCGATGGGGCCAGTCTTCGATTTCGACCGCGCGATGGGTTCCACCGACGGTCGCGATCGCAATCCGCTCACGTGGCGGGGTGATGTCCCCGACTATGGCACCGACTACTTTCACAACGCCGGCATCTTCACCCCGAATTACTTCCAGCCGATGTTCCAGGATCCGAACTTCTGGCAGGCGATCATAGACCGGTATGAAGACCTGCGAAAGGGTGTGCTCAGCACAGCGCATGTCCACGCTATCATCAGTGAATGGACGGAACTGCTCGATCCGGGCGACGGCGCGAACACACCGGCCAAGCGCAACGGCACCAAATGGCTCAGCTCGTACAACCCATACTACCGAAACGCAGCCGGTAACACGCCCGGCACCAACGGCACCTTCCGCGGTGAAACCCAGTGGCTCAAAAACTGGTGGGGCAAGGCCGGTGCCGTGACCGCCAACGGGCGCTTCGATTTCGTTGATGGCCAGTTCATGCGTCCGCCAGTGGGCAGCCAGGCCAGCGGCCCAGTCGCCCCCGGCAGCCCGGTGACACTCTCTTCGCCGAGTCAGTCCACCAGCGGCGTTAAAATCTACTACACCACCAATGGCACGGATCCCCGCGCTCCCGGCACCACCGCGCAGCCGCTCTATCAGCCGGGGGCTCTCACGACTCTGGCCACCATTCTGCCGGAGATCGGCCCCGTGCGCGCCATCGTGCCGGATGCGGCATTCAACACCAGTTTCGGCAACAACTGGCGGAATGAAGTCTTTGATGATTCGACGTGGTTCACGAATGGGGCGGGCACCGTCAACGGTGTGGGCTATGACAACAACTTCGCCGCCGGCGCCCCGGACTACCAACCGCTTCTCAGCGTGCGGTGGAACACCACGACCTACTACGGAACCGCCCCGGCGGGCATCACGCCGCCGGGTGTGCTCCCTGTGGGCACCAACAACGTGATGTTTACGAGCACCATCAGTGCCGTGAGTTACCCGGGAAATCAGACCTGCTATGTCCGCATTCCCTTCACCCTGTCGGCAGCACAGTTGGCCCTCGCCGTATTCCCCAACAAGCTCACGCTGCAAATGCACTGTGACGATGGTTTCGCTGCGTGGCTCAACGGCACGGAACTCACCAGCGCCCGGCTCAATGCGCCGGCGACCGCGGCTCTCACCTACAACTCCGCCGCCACCACGGGCAATCCGGATGGAAACGCCATCGTTTACGCCGACTTTGATATCACCGCGTTCATGGGCAGCCTGCACACCGGCGCCAACGTCCTCGCCATTCACGGCCTCAATGCCGGTCTCACGAGCAGCGACTTCCTGATTGGCGCCAAAATAGCTATCCAGGGCAACTCCGCTCCGCAGCCGGCCTACACGCCAAGTCTCACCGCCGGTGCCACGGAATACACCGGCGCGCTCACCGTCAACGCTCCGATGCAGATAGTCGCCCGCACCCTGTTCCCTCTGCTCGCCAGCGACCCGCCGACCGCTACCACGGTTCCGGCTCCCACCAATGGCGGCGTCGTGCCCAACGGCTCTAGCTGGAGTGCCCCCACCCGGCTCTACTACTTCCCGGGTGCCGTCAGTGCGTCGCAGGCGAGCATCAAAATCACGGAAGTTCACTACCATCCCGCTCCACCCGCCGCAGATGAGATCGCGCTCGGCTACCTCAACTCGAATGATTTCGAGTTCATCCGCCTCACCAACACAGGAGCCGTTCCCGTGGACCTCACCGGCATCTACTTCTCCAACGGGCTGGAATTCACCGCCGTCCCCGGCCTGCAAAACTGGCTGCCCGCCGGTGCCAGTGTCGTCGTCGTGGAAAACACCGCCGCCTTCACTTATCGCTACGGCAGCACCTTTACCATCCTCGGTGAATTCAACGGTGAGCTGGACGACGGAGGCGAACACATCGTGCTCAATGACAAGACTGGCGCGATCATTTCAGACTTCATCTATGGCGACGACGCGCCGTGGCCGGAATCGGCCGACGACGGCTATTCTCTCGTCTATGTTTCCGGCGATCAGAATCTCCCCGCAAGCTGGCGCGCCAGTCTCGATCCCGGCGGTAGCGCCGCCAACACCTACGCCAACTGGCTTCGCCGCTATTATTTGACCAGCGAGCTTGCCGGCCAGCCGATGGCTCAGAATGACGACGGCGACGAACTCAACAATCTCGGCGAGTATGGATTCGCCACGGATCCGCACTCCGCCGGCAGCGGTGAATACGCCCGCGGCGTCGCCGTGCCAGGCGTGCCACCAGGGCTCGCCATTCGCCGGCGCTCCGGCACCACCGATCTCACCTGGATACTGGAAACCTCCACCGATCTCGCCCCTGGGGTCTGGACTCCATCCGGCGCGGCTCCCGCGTCAGTCGTCAGCAACGGCGACGGCACGGAGACGGCCACCTGGGCGGCTCCCCCGATGCCACCCGGCACGCGCCTTTACTTGCGCGTCCGAGTCACGAGCCCGTGAGGGGAGCGAATAGTGGAAAGAGATAGTGGACAACGGCGCTCGCCGCAGGCGAAGGCTCCCTGGTCTGTGATTTTCCGTTACCCATTTTCCCGGGTTCCACTATCCGTGCTCTAGTAATGACCTTCGCAAACCGAATTACGTTCTTCCGCATTCTGCTCATCCCCGTCTTCGTCGCCCTCGCGGCGAGCTACGGACGGGGCGTCACTGCGGGAGCTCCGCTGGAATGGCAGCGCATCGCAGCGGTGAGCGTCTTTATCCTCGCCGGCGCCAGTGATGCACTCGACGGATGGATCGCCAGGCACTTTAACCAGCGCAGTTGGATCGGCAGCGTCCTTGATCCGCTCGCTGATAAGTGCCTCATGCTTGCCGCCATCATCACGCTTAGTGCCACCGGCTGGTCCGCAGATCACCGATTCCCGCTGTGGTTTCCGGTTCTCGTCATCATGCGCGATGTGCTTTCCACTATCGGCGCGTGGATGATCAAAAATCGCCACGGACGAGTCCGCATCCAGCCACACTGGACTGGAAAAGTCTGCAATGTCGCGCAAATAGTTGCCATCGGCTGGATCATGCTGCGCCTGGAGTTCCTGCCCCCGATCATTGCGACCGGCGTGGCCGCGGTTTTCACGGTCATCTCAGGAATGGCGCATCTGTGGGACGGAACCATGCAGTATCTCCACGGCCCGCCGCCGACCGCAGGCAGGGCTTGAAATGCTGCCGAATGGGGCGAAAAGGCCCGCCCCCGCGCCGGATAGCATCCGGTCATTGCGCCCGGGCGTTCATTGAATTAGCCTCACCCTCTTCCACCCCGTACCAACATGTCTGAACAAAACCAACGCCCATCTCCCCCGGAAGGCCCCGACCGTCGCGGTCAGGCTCCCGAACCTCAGGGCTTCAACTGGAAGGGACTAATCCTTCTCTCCATCGCCATCGCCATTCTCGCCAGCGGCCTGCTCATGCGGGGTGGTCCTTCAGGCGGAAATATGCCGTATCCGGAATTCATTGCCAACCTCCGGAACGACAAGGTGGCCAAGGAGGATTTGAAGATCATCAAAGATGCCGATGGCGAGTACATCAGTTTCAAGCTCAAGGAGTCCGCCGGTGGAAAGTCGTATCGGACGGTTTTCATCGGTGTTCTGGCCAAAGAGCAGCTTTCCCAACTGCTCAGCGGGGAAGCACCAAAGGTCAGCGACAAGGAAATCATCCCCGACTACCAGCACGACAACAGTTTCGGGATGAATCTGTTCATCAGTCTGTTGCCGATACTGCTCCTGCTGCTCGTGCTCTGGTTTTTCTTCCGCCAGCAAATCAAGATGGCCGGCCGCGGCGCGATGAGCTTCGGAAAGAGCCGCGCTCGATTGCTCGCGATGGATAAGAACAAGATCACCTTCAAGCAGGTCGCCGGATGCGATGAGGCGAAGGAGGAGGTCTGGGAGCTTGTAGAGTTCCTGAAGGACCAGAAGAAATTTCAGAAGCTTGGCGGTCACATTCCGAAGGGCGTGCTCATGGTCGGCGCTCCCGGCACCGGCAAAACGCTGCTCGCCAAGGCTATTGCCGGCGAGGCTGACGTTCCATTTTTCAGCATCAGCGGTTCAGACTTCGTGGAAATGTTCGTCGGCGTTGGTGCCAGCCGCGTCCGGGATATGTTTGAGCAGGGCAAGAAAAGTGCGCCGTGCCTCATCTTCATTGATGAAATTGACGCCGTAGGCCGTCACCGCGGTCATGGCATGGGCGGTGGTCACGACGAGCGCGAGCAAACACTCAACGCGCTGCTCGTGGAGATGGACGGCTTCGATACTCAGGAGGGCGTCATCATCATTGCCGCCACTAACCGTCCCGACGTGCTCGACCCCGCGCTCCTCCGCCCCGGTCGCTTCGACCGCCAGGTCACGGTCAGCCTGCCCGACGTGAAGGGCCGCGATGCCATTCTGAAGGTCCATGCCAAGAAAGTGAAAATGGCCGCCGACGTGGACCTCGGGGTCATCGCCCGCGGAACGCCGGGCTATTCCGGCGCTGAACTCGCTAACGTCATCAACGAGGCCGCCCTCCTCGCCGCTCGCCGCGGGCTCAAAGCCATTACCTTGCGTGAGATGGAGGAAGCCCGGGACAAAGTCCGCTGGGGCAAGGAGCGCCGCAGCCTCGCCATTTCCGAGAAGGAAAAGGAGAACACTGCTTATCACGAATCCGGTCACGCTATTCTTCTTGAATTGCTGGAGCACACCGAGCCCCTGCACAAAGTCACCATCATCCCGCGCGGTCCTTCCCTCGGTTCCACCATGTGGCTGCCGGTGGAGGACAAATACACCCGCCGCAAAAACGAACTCCTGGATGATCTCGTTGTCGCCATGGGCGGACGTGTCGCAGAGGAGATTGTTTTCGGTGACGTCACCAGCGGTGCCTCCGGCGACATCCGCATGGCCACCGACATTGCCCGGCGCATGGTTTGCGAGTGGGGCATGAGTGAAACCCTTGGCATGGTGGAATACGGCGAAAACAACGAGCACGTCTTCCTCGCCCGTGACATGGGATCGAAGCGCAATTACAGCGAGAGCACCGCGCAGAAGATAGACAGCGAAATCAAGCGCTTCATTGATAATGCCTATCAAACCGCGAAGGACTTGCTGCTGAAACATCGTCAGGAGATGGAGGCTCTCGCCAAAGCGCTTCTCGAATACGAAACCCTCGACGGAGTGCATGTGAAGGAAATCATGGAGCACGGACGGATGCTGAATCCTCCGCGCAACAAGCCGCCCACCCCGCCCCCTGTTCCCGTGGAGTCCTCCTGTGAAGCCGATGAGGAACTTCCTCCCGGACTCGCTGGTGCGACTGCTTAAACGCTGAGCCTTTGCGGCCGGAAATCAGAGCTGCCCGTGCGTCTGCAAAACTCCTGGCGAACGGTCTGAATTTCGTTTGCAAAGCTAAACCGCGCACCTACGATCCGCCTCCCCGCCGCCGGCCTTTTGAGGACGGAGGCTTCATTTCAACTACTGCAATATATTATTATGGGCTCTCTCAAAAAGAGACGGAAAACGAAGATCAACAAGCATAAGCGCAAAAAACGCATGCGGGCCAACCGCCACAAGAAGCGTTTGCGCTATAAGTCCTAAGGTCACAGCTTGGGGCTTATGAAAGCCGGGACGCCGTCACAGATGCCGAAAGGCTCGTGCTGGTGTTCGTCCATGACAAGGATTCGCGAGGCGGGCAGGTTACTCCTGCCCGCAACTCTTCACGCCAGAACTATTGGTGTGGCGCTGCTGACCGCAACGCTCTGTGCTGTCCCGGCACAAGATGCGGCAGTGAGTCCAGCCCCGGCGGAGTCGCGGAGTGGCCAGGCTTTGCCCCAGGGTGCCGCCGCCCGGGCCAGGGCCATGGCCCTCTACGTGAAGGCGTTGCGCGTACGGGCGGATAAGGGGGCGGTAGCGGCTCTCCCCTTGTTTAAGGAAGTATTGCAGTTGGATCCGGAAAATACTGCACTCGCCGGCCGCGTCGCGGACATGGCCGCTGCCGCCGGTCAGCCGAACGAAGCGCGGCAGTTGCTGGAGGAAAACGTGCAGCGAAATCCTGGCACAGCCGGACCGGAACTGGCACTCGCCCGATTCCTTGTCAGCCGCCAGCAGGACAGTACGCAGTCTCACGCGGAAGCGCTCACGCAGGTTCGCGAGTTGCAGGCCAAATACCCCGCTTCGGTGGAGGTCTGCGGCCTCGCGGTGCGGTTGTATGTAGGGGATCAGCGTCGCGACGAAGCTCAGTCAGCCGTCCGGGCGGCGATCGGGCGTGGCAGCAATAGCCCGGCTTTCTGGCTGGCGCTGAGTTCCATCGCCAGGGAAGCTTTTCCGCTCGATGATCCTGACACGCGCGGCGCGCACCTCGCGATCATATCAGGCTGCATCGAGAAGGCTGCATCGCTGGCACCTGAAGACGGAGCGGTGCTTGAGGCCGCAGCGGATTTTTACGCGCGGCAGCAGCAGCAGTCGAAGGCGGCTGCGTATTACGGGCGTCTTGTCGCGCAGGAACCGGGCAATCTCACCGCGCGTCGTAAACTCGGTCAGTGTATGCGGCTTGCGGGTGACATTGCGGGCGCGCGCCGGTTGTTTGAGGAACTGGTCCGCATTGATGACTCCGACAGCGTGGCTCACCGTGCTCTAGCCTCCATGCTGGAGGCTGCCGGCAAGCTGAAAGAGGCGCTGCGGCACCGCATGGAACTGCTGCGCATTGATGGAGGCACGGCGGAGGACTATTTGAAAATGGCCGTGCAACTCGCGGAAGCCGGCATGATGGAGGAGCGCCGCCTAACACTGGAGCGTGGTTGTTTTGCATGCCCGGTGTCACCGCGGCTGGCGATCGCCTATGCCCGCGCGCTGCACAGCGCCGGGCGCTTCAAAGAGGCTTCGGAGGAATTCGAGAAGGCCGTCAAACTTGCGGCGAAGCACGATCCTGACGTGCTCGACGACTCCTACTTTCTCGCCCGCGCAGAGTGTGCGCGCGATTCTGGAGAACGGGAGACGGCGGCGATTCATTTTCGCAAAGCGATAGACAAAACGCCGAGGGGGAAATCTGATCGTGCAGTGCCCGCCTACACCGGTCTCGCCATGCTCTGGCTGGAGGACGGGGTGAAGCTCGAAGAAGCCCGTGAACTCCTCCGTCTGGCCTCTTCCTTGAGAAAAGACGATCCCCGCGTGGCTGGGGCGATGGCTCTGTACGAGGAAAAGAAGGCCGTGCGTGACGCTGCGCAGTCGGTGAAAAAGGTTCCCTGATCACATGCCTGAACTCGCAGAGGTCGTCTTCTATTCCCGCCAGTGGGACGCCGGGCTGCACAAGCGCATCATCCGCGTGCATGTCCATCCGAAGGCGAGGATCTTCCGCGGCGGCAACGCGCGGGAACTTGCCAATGGTCTGACAGGCTCGGATTACCTCAAGCCACTGACTCATGGCAAAAACATGCTCTTCGCCTTCAGCGGCGGTTTTTGGTTGGGAGGTCACCTCGGCATGACCGGTGAACTTCTTGTCGCATCGCCTCAACACGAGCCACAGAAACACGATCACCTCGTCCTCTTCACAGCGGATGCTGCGCTCATTTACAGGGATCCGCGCATGTTTGGATTATGGTGCCTGGAACAGGGCGCGGAGTCGCCTGCGGGGTGGCGCTCACTTCCTCCGGAAATTATGGCGAAGTCGTTCACCACGGCCCGCGTTGCTGACTTTCTCCGGCGCCGCGCGCGCAGTCCGCTTAAGGCGGTGTTGCTCGACCAATCCACTTTCCCTGGCATCGGCAACTGGATGGCGGACGAGGCACTTTGGCAACTCCGGCTGCATCCAGCGACACCGGCAGGCCGTGTGGATGCCGCGGAGGTCCGCAAAACTCTACGGTCCATTGTGAAAGTCGCTCTGCGCACCATTGGTCGCGACTGGTCCGATCCGCCAAGCACTTGGCTTTTTCAGCACCGTTGGAAAGCCGGCGGTTCGTGTCCCCGGTGCGGCTGCAAACTGACGAGGGCTCAGGTCCGCGGACGAACCGCCTGCTGGTGCCCCGAATGTCAGGCGGGAGGGTGAGCTTTTCTTATCCTCACCACGGCGACTACCGCTCCAGCCATGATGATTGCCGCGAGCCAGAAGGCATACTCGTACTTGCCGGGATGCAGACCTGCGAGACCTGCGGCCATGAAAGGTCCGATAAATCTGCCGAGACTTCCGGCGCTGGACATGGCTCCCATCGTTTCACCCTGCGTCTGCACTGTGCCGCATTGTGATGCCAGCGCATTGAGTGTCGGCGTCGCCAGACTGTTGCCGATGGACATCAGCGCCATCACCAGCAGCAGCGTCGTCCAGGGCTGGCTATCGCCGAGCAATGCCAGGCTCACTACCATCATCACGCAGCCCATCAGCGCCAGCTTCCGCTCGTTGCCATTCTTTGCTATGCGCCGGATGAGGCCTCCCTGGATAAAGATGGCGATCATGCCGATGAACATGAACAGGAACCCGTTTGTCCGTTCGTTAAACTTAAACTCCGCAGTCGTGAAGAGCACGAAAGTCATCGTCATGATGGAGAAAGCTGTGATCACAAGGAAGTTGCTGACGAGAATGGCGGGAAAAGCGGTGTGGCCCATCTTGCGCGCTGTCGTCAGCAGGGATTCCCTGGTGCGCGGGGTGCCGCGGTGCTCCGGTGAAAGTGTTTCCGGCAGCGTCTTCCAGCAGTAGAGAGCGTTGGCCAGACTCATGGCTGCGGCGATGTAAAATGGCAGAGACGGCCCCAGGCTTGTCCCGCTGGTCAAGCCTCCGATCACCGGCCCCAGCACAAAGCCGATCCCAAATGCCGCTCCGATCATTCCCATAACCGCGGCGCGCTTCTCCGGCGCGGTCACATCCGCCAGCGCCGCCTGGGCGGTGCTGAAACTGGCGCCGCAGATACCGGTGACAATGCGGGCGGCAAACAGCAGTGCGATGCTCGCCATTCCTCCGCCGCAGAATGGTGCAGCGGCGATGATCAGGTAGCCGAGCATGGACCCGACAAGACTGGCGATGATAATCGGCCGGCGGCCGATGCGGTCGGAGATGCGCCCGAGGATGGGCGAAAAGATGAACTGCATCAGGCTGTAGGTGCCCATCAGGACGATGGCCACCATGTCAGATGCTCCGAATTGCTTGGCAAAAGGCTGAAGAATCGGAATGAGAATGCCGAAGCCTATCAGGTCAATGAGGACCGTGAAGAAGATGGCCATGTGCGCCGCGCGTTTGAACGGGAGCGGAGCAGCGCCCGGTGGCGCGGAGTTGGGTGCGGGAGGAGCAAAAGCCATACGGAAAAAGAAAGGGCCGACTCTGACCGACGCCTTGCGCTGCGCAAGCCCTGTATCGGCGCCCTACCAGCGTTCCGCCCGCTGCTGCACTACGACGCTGGCAGGCTCGGTCTCAATCGCTCTCTTCAATGCCCGGCGCAGGCGGTCGGCAGCGCGGGCGCTGAGTGCTTCCGCGAGCACGAGCCCGAGGAAGAATGGCCCGACAGTGGTGATGGTATCTATCACACACAGTTTCTTCTCCTCCGGGAGATCGAGATGCACCGCCCCTTCGGCAGTGGAGGGGACGTATTTCAGCGCGCGGCGGCCGGCCTCGGCCATGAGAATGGCGGCGGTGACGAGTTCTGCGGGCGCGGTGCGGTCGCTCGCGGGGCTGCCCTGCTGATCCACAATAAACATTTCGTGACAGGGCACCTGGCGCCGCAGCCAGTCAATGAATGCACGGATGCGCGTGGCCAGCGGACCGACGGGCGGAGTGAAATAGGGCACGCTGCGGTTGAGCGGCGGCGTGCCGGCGGGAAGGGGCACCGGCTCGGCCCCGGCAGGGTCGTCACCGGGCTTTTGGACGAGCCCGGTATCTTCGGCTTTGCGCCGCACATTACGAAGCATCTCGCGGACCTTGTCACGTTCCTCGTTGTCGGGGCCAGGGAATGGCGCGGGCAAATAGTTCTCGGGCAGACGAAAATCATCCGCGGAGAGTTTGGTGAGCGGCTGCGCGGCATGGC
>JANOZA010000899.1:0-3963 GCA_031429155.1 Verrucomicrobiota bacterium
ATGAACTCTATTATCCGTTCCGCTTCCAGGACGGTGCCGTCACTCTCACGCCGCACGCCGGTGTTGGTTACACCAGCTATTCCAGCATTGACGGTCCACAGCCGTTTGATGACTCGCGATTCATTTTCTCCGCCGGCCTCGATGCGGCCTTCAAGATGTCGCGTGTCTATGACGATGTGGTCATTCCTTCCCTGGGTATAGACGGCCTGCGTCACATCGTCCAGCCCTACGCGAGCTGGTCTTTTGTCAGCACCGATGAACTGGGCAGCGGCTTCGGAATAGACCGTCTCGCAGCCTCCACGCGCCCGCGCCCGCTCGAAGTTTCCAACTATAAGGCCATAGACAGCCTCCGTGACTGGAACCTGGTTCGTTTGGGTGTTTCACAGCGCCTCCAGACCCGCCGCAACCGTACCACCTACAACTGGCTCTCTTCAAACACCTACATAGACGCCTTCATTGACGATCCGGAATACGACCGCGACTTCTCAAATCTCTATCAGGATGTCGCATGGCATCCCGTTCCCTGGGCGCGATTTAATGTCGGAGCGCAGATTCCCATCAGCGACAAGTACGGTAACTTCAGTGAGATAAATACCCGGGTCACTTTCATGCCCACGGATTCCATCGAACTCTCGATTGGCCACCGTATGCTGAGTGACCACCCTGTCTTCGACGACAGCAGTCTTATTGATTTCGGTGCCTACGCCCGCCTCAGCGAGAACTGGGGCGTCAGCATCTACGAGCGCTATGAAATGGACGACAATACGCTTGAGACGCAACAACTCACCGTTCACCACGACCTCACCAGCTGGATCGCCAGTCTCGGTGCCATTGTCCGCGACAACCGTCAGGAAAAGGAGTGGGGGCTTCTCCTCAGTCTGACGCTTAAGGATTTCCCCGGTGTCCGCATTCCCGTGGACTTTGATCCACAGGGCGGGCGCCAGTAGGACCAGCGACGCGCGGACCATGCGAGCCTACATTCTCCGCCGCCTCCTCCTGATTCCGTTCACGCTGCTGGGCATCACGTTTGTCGTGTTTTCCATCACGCGCTTTCTGCCGGGCGGGCCGATGGAGCAGGCGATTCAGCAGGCTACGATGTCGGAGAATGCGCGCAGCAGCAGAGGCGCGAGTGCCGGATCGCTCAGTGCGGAGCAGTTGGAGCAGATGCGCATGAGCTTTGGCATGAACGAGAACATCGCCAAAGGCTACCTTATGTGGCTCGGGTTCATGCCGCGGGAATACAATCCACGCTTTGTGGACTTGGACGCGACGAAAGACGGCACGCTGGTGCTGCTGAGCACCACTGATGGCGACGGCAAAGCGGCGTCGCTCAAGGCCTACATCTCCGGCACGCCGCCCGCGCTGGCGCTGGAGAATGGCAGCGAGCCGGACGGCTGGTTCGCGCGCTACGGGCGCAATGCGCCGACCGGCGATGATGCGAAGGACAAAGTGCCCGGCGAGGACCAGAGCCGCGTCGTCGTCTTCCAGCGGAAGTTCAGCGGCCTGCTCCAGGGTGACCTTCAGGACTCGCTCATCTACGGCGATCCCGTTGGACAGGTGATCCGCGAGCGCCTGCCGGTTTCCATTTTCTACGGCCTGCTCACCGCGCTGCTCACCTACGGCATCAGCATTCCGCTCGGCATTCTGAAGGCGGTCAAGCACCGCACCTGGATTGATAACTGGTCGTCCGTCGCGCTCTTCATCGGCTATTCCATTCCCGGATTCGCGCTCGGCTCGCTGCTGCTGCTGTGGTTCGCCTTTCAGCGCGACTGGTTTCCCATCAGCGGTTTTGTGAGCGGGAATTTCGATGAACTCAGCGCCGGCGGCAAGGTCCTCGATATTCTCCACCACGCCGTGCTGCCGCTCATCTGCTACATGGTCAGCCGCTTCGCGCTCACCACCATGATGATGAAGAACAGCATCATGGACGTGCTGGCGTCCGACTACATCCGCACGGCGGTGGCGAAGGGCGCGTCTTTCAAACGCGCCATCATCGGCCATGCCGTGCGGAATTCCATCATCCCCATCGCCGCCACGTTCGGGCAGTTGCTCGCGGCGCTCGTGTCCGGCTCGTTCCTGATCGAAAGCGTGTTCGACATTCAGGGCGCGGGCCAGCTCGGCTTCACCGCGGCGACGCATTCCGACTACAACGTCATGATGGGCGTGCTCCTGCTTTCCTCCACCATGCTGATGCTCGGTAATATCCTCTCCGACATTCTGCTCGCGCTGCTCAACCCGCGCATTCGTTTCGACTGAGCCATGAACCGCACCGGCATCATCCTCATCGCCCTTCCGGTGCTCTCGTGGCTCACCACGCTGGCCGGCTGGACGCTGCCCGTGCTCAAGCTGTTCGATCTCGCCGGCAACACGGGCGCGCATGTGCTCCGCGTCATTGTGCTCCTGCTCGGCGTGTGGCTGCTGCTGCGGAAAAAGGGGCCGCCCAATCCCGTCTCGGTGAAGCGATGGAAACGCTTCCGCTCCATCCGCCGCGGCTACGTTTCGTTCATCCTGCTCATCGCTCTCTGCAGCCTCGCGCTGCTGGACAATGTGCTCGTGGGAAAGCGCGCGCTCTTTGTCAGTCACGACGGCCAGTGGTATTTCCCGGCGCTCAAGAAGGACCCCATCCCCGGCGACACCTTCGGGCTGCCTTACAAGTCCGAGGCCGACTACCGCGAACTCCAGCGCCGCGGCGGCACCGTCATTCTCCCGCTCGTGCCCTACGATGCCAAGCTCGACACCCCGCAGCAGTGGCGCGACATCGCGAAGGGCGCGGATGGCAAGTTTGTGGATGACCGCACGGGCCGGCTCTTCACCGGCATCGTCAGCACGTTCTATAATGACAAGCCCGAGGCCCGCTGCCGCGAGTTCCGGCTGCGCAAAGGCGTCTTCGATGGCACCGCATCGCTCTACGACGACACCGGCACGCTCGTGGAGAAGATCGAATATCGCGAAGGCACAGAGACGGCGCGCAAGGCCCTCGTGCCGGCGGATACCGCCGCACTCACCGCGCGCGAGGCTCCGGTCTTCCGGCAGTTGCTGTTCCCGCCCGTCGGGCCGTTATGGAAATGGAACACGCGACACCTTCTCGGCACCGACAGCAGCGGCGGCGACATCGCGGCGCAGTTGTTCGCCGGCTTCCAACTGCAAATGCTCGCCGCCGCGTTCTATGCCGCGTTCGTCTTCGCCATCGGCATCACCTTCGGCTGCGCGATGGGCTACTTCGGCGGCTGGTTCGATCTCGCCGGCCAGCGCGTGGTCGAAATCTGGAGCAGCCTGCCGTTCATCTACATCGTCATCATGGTGCGCAGCGTGGTCACGCCGGAGATTCATATCATCGTGGCCGTGCTCGCGCTCTTCACGTGGATGGACCTCACCTACTACCTGCGTGGCGGCACGTATGCGGAAAAGGCGCGCGACTACGTGGCTGCCGCCCGGCTCATCGGTGCCAGCACGCCGCGCATCATCTTCCGCCACATCGTGCCCAATGTGCTCTCCACCATCGTGACCAAGCTGCCCTTCGTCATTGAGGCGCTCATCTTCTCACTCACCGCGCTCGACTTCCTCGGCTTTGGCCTCGCGCCCGGCTCACCGAGCTGGGGCGCCATGCTGAAGGACGGCACCGGCAACATGCAGGCCCCGTGGATTCTCGGCAGCGCGTTTGCCGCCATCGCCGTCGTGCTCGTGCTCATCACCTTCGTCGGTGAAGCCGTGCGAGAGGCCTTCGATCCGAAAAAATTCACCACCTACCAGTGATGCGCGCCTTCCCTCATGTCTCTGGAGTTTCCCGGTCCAACGCCGGCAATGACAATAGCCGAACCCCGGAGGGGTTCTCCATGAATAGCCGGGGGTGGGCGAGGAACGAGCCTACCCCCGGTACGCCAGCAAACGAATCTCTACCCCGGAGGGGTAGGCCCATGCTGGCACCGTCAACGATCCGCGCATTGGCGAACCCCTCCGGGGTTC
>JANOZA010000900.1:0-4040 GCA_031429155.1 Verrucomicrobiota bacterium
CAGCTCAAGAAAGGCAAAGCCAAGGAGGCGAACGAAACACTCGCAGCTTACCAAATCGCTCAGGAAGTCGGCCCCGTGGCAGCGACCCGCGTGCTGGAGTTTTTCCAGGACGACGCTGGGCGGGCCATGTTGATCAAACTACAAGAACTGGGCATTGATCCGCAGTCAGAAAACTACGCGCCGGTCCCGCAGGTCGCGACAGGCGGCAGCACGGGCCTAGCCGGGAGCACATGGGTCATCACCGGCACTCTGTCTGAGCCACGCCCGCATTTTGAAGAACTCATCCGCCTCCACGGGGGCAAGACATCCGGCAGCATCAGCAAGAGCACGACGTATCTACTCGCCGGCGAAGAAGCAGGAAGCAAACTCACAAAGGCGCAGCAGCTCGGAGTGAAGGTCGTCAGTGAAGCGCAATTCCGCGCGATGCTGGAAGGGGCATCCTCAGCAACCCCGACTCAGGCTCTGGGCCAGTTGGAACTGCTCTGATCCGTAAAGGCCACTGAGGACATCGAACCGTCGCACATGCCTCCTTTGCACAACCAGACGAAACTCAATGCCGGCCCCACGAGACGTTCGCCTGCATCCACACGGAATCTTCGCTGCCAGAATCCTTGAAGTTATCGTGGTCATATTGCAGACGCAGGTTCAAGTTCTTCGAGAGATTCCACTGCACGAGAGGTGAGACGCGGCAACGTTCAGTCAACCCCGCCGCTCCAATGCCCTCCACCCAGGAGATGCCCAGCCCCGCCTGGAACTTCTCATTGAACCCGTAGATCGCCGACGAGCTGATTCCTGTCTCGTGGAGCGAACGACGAATGAGGGGTGACTCGCCCTCACCCACGCTCACCGCACCGGCGCGCCGGTACATCGCTGCCGTCCGCCAGCGGAACGAACGGCCTCCATGCTCATAGCCTTTCTCGCTCCACTGGTATTCGATGCCCAGGGCAGAGACCCCGGTGTTCCTTCCGTAGAAGTTATCGCCCGTCATAAAAGACGCGAGGCCCGTCCACTGGTGAAAGTCATTGTGGTGATAAATCACCCGCGCATCAGCAGTGAAAACTTCATCGGAGAAGCCCCCTCCTTCCGGTGAAAAGAGGGAATCACCGTCACCATCCTCCTCTTCCTCTTCAAGGAAGACCCGTCCGTAACTAAGAGATACCACCCCCGACCACTGGTTGTTTTCGGGGAAGTTCCAGGCAAGCTCGCCTCCTTCCGTGGTGACCGCATCCTCCCCCAGCATCCGCGCTTCAAGTAGATCGCGGTTCACAAACTGGTAGCCGTGAGGATGCACGGCATTGTAAAAACCGAACCGGTTGTAGTAGCGCCCTCCCCTAAGTTCGAATCCACCCGGCAAGTTCTTTATCCTGCCAAACGCCTCCTCCACCGATCCCAACCAATTATCTTCCTGATCCAGCACTGCGGCGTAGGTGATGAAACCTTCCACATGCTCTCCAGCGCGCAGCGTCATGCTAAATTCCATATTCTGCACCGTGATCCCCTTCCTGTTCGGATCATGATGCCCCACCGCCAGTTCGCCCGGCTCCCCGCTCGATGTGCCCCAGGCAGCATTCAAATCGACCCTGGGGAACAGGACACCCCCCAGTGAGATGTCCGATCCCGTCTTCCAGTCATTTCCCTCTATGAACCGGAACGAACTGGACGCTGTCGCCCCAGCAGAAACCGAACCCGAACCGGATATTGCCGGTTTATCACCAGCGTGGCAAATTCCTGAGACAGCAGAGAATAGCGGGAGGAACGCGAAACACTTTGAGAAATTCATAAGCGCAAGTTTCTTGCATTACATAACAGGGGTGTCAACCGGTGTTACGAGAGCACCGGGACCGCGCGTGAGCGCGGTGAGGCGGGTATAGCACAAAGAAATGTTGCCTGCGCTGCCCGAACGTGACAGCATCAGGCGCATGAACGCAAAATGTCTCGCCTCAGCCGCCACAATTTTTGGAGCAGGACTCCTGACTGGCTGGCTGGTCATCCCGCAGCCTGCGCCGAAGGCCGCTGGCCATGATCGCAAAATACCGGAATTGGTGGCGAAGGAGAGAGCCGCCGAAAAAGAGCCGCCGGCTCCTTCTTTGGGAATGAAAAACCCGGCGGACCTTGCGAGAGCCTTGTCCAATCCGGTGTCCTCACACCGCCGGGCTGCGCTCTACCGCACGCTTTCAGAGCTGACACCGGACAACTGGCAGCCGCTCTACGATGCCTTCATGGAGCGCCGCAAACAGGGCCGGCATGATCAGGGCGATTGGGAACTCTTTCTCAATGCGCTCGGTGCCGTGGACGGCCAGCGAGCTATGACCCGTCTCGTCCGTGACATGGGAAACCTGAAAACCAGCCCGCCGCCGGACTTCCATTACATCCTCCGCACCTGGGTGCCGGCGAATCAGGAGGAAGCCCTCGCATGGCATGAGTCGCTCCCCAAAGGTCCATTCCGTGACGGTCTGTGGAGCGGCTATCTTGGTGGCCTCGCAGAGGTGGATCTTGATGCGGCCATCAAAGGCGTGGAAGCCGTGGACGCGCAGTATCGCGGCTATTTTCTTTTCGACCTCGCGCCGCGGGTTTTCCAAAACGGCGGCTTGGCCGCTGGCAACGCATGGCTCCAAACCGTCATTCAGACTAACGAGAACGGCACACCTGAGGCGCAGCAACATGTGCGGCAGGTATTTCGTGAGGTCTCAAGCCGCGTCATCGCAGCCAACGAAGCCGCAGGCCAGCCGCTGGAGTCGGTGAAGTGGATGGAAAGCCACGCCGAAAAGCCGTGGTTCAATCAAAGCACCTGGAACAGTGCCGTGGCCTCTGCCGTCAAAACCGACCCCTCCGCCGCGCTCGCCCACATTTCGACACTCAACAGCCAGTTGCAATCCTCCGCCCTTAACAGCGCCATCACCACCTGGGCCGGCGACGATCTCCCCGCGACTGAGAAATGGCTCGCCGCTCGCCAGGACACTCCCTTCTACGACTCGGCCGCCACCGGCCTCATCAATCACCTGATCAAATCCGATCCACCCGCCGCCGTGAGATGGATAGACTCCCTGTCGGACCCCGCCGCCAGAGAATCCATGCGTCGGCGCGTACCGTGAGTCCGCCCCGGTAGCGACACATTCACCGTCACACCCTCGTGCGGTCTTCGGCCAGAAGCGTGAGGATGGCTTTCTGGACGTGTAGCCGGTTCTCAGCTTCCTGAAAGATGGTGTCGGCGTGGGCTTCGAGGACTTCGGCGGTGATTTCCTTTTCGCGATAGGCGGGGAGGCAGTGCATGACGAGAGTGCGCTTCTTCGCCTTCCGCACGAGCGCGGCATTGATCTGATAGGCGTGGAGGTCGGCGATGCGTTTGATGCTTTCCTCCTCCTGGCCCATGCTGACCCATACATCGGTGTAGAGCACGTCCGCACCGCGCACGGCTTTGGCCGGGTTCGGCTCGATGCTGACATTGCCGCTGCGGAATCTCCGCATGAACGACGGGGGCGGCTGGTAGCCGCGCGGGGCACAGATGACGCATTCAAAGCCGAGGCGCTCCGCCGCCCACATCCATGAACGGGCCATGTTATTGTCGCCGTCGCCCATGAAGACGACCTTCTTGCCGGAGTAGCCGCCGCAGAGTTCCACCATCGTCTGGAGGTCGGCCAGCACCTGGCAAGGGTGCTCGTCGTCCGTGAGGGCATTGATGGTCGGAATGCCGCTGTAGGCCGCGAATCCCTCGATCTCCTTCTGTGCAAAGGTTCGGATAATGGCGCCGTGGACCATGCGGCCCAACACGCGGGCCGTGTCCTCGATCGGTTCGCCGCGGCCAAGCTGGGTATCCCGGGGACTGAGGTAGAGCACATTGCCACCGAGTTCCTGCACACCGACTTCAAAGCTGACGCGGGTGCGCGTGCTGGCTTTCGTGAAGATCATGGCCCATGACTGCCCATCAAGGGGCCGGAAGCTGCGGTCACCGCGCTCGCGCTTTAATTTCGCCGCGAGTTCGAGAATGCGGCGCATGTCCCTTGCGGACAGTGACTGGAGGGAGAGCAGGTGCTTCATGGCAG
>JANOZA010000901.1:0-5747 GCA_031429155.1 Verrucomicrobiota bacterium
GGGCGGCTTATACCACACCGTGGCGGTGAAGCGGAATGGCGAACTCTGGGCTTGGGGCGGGAACGCTTTCAGCCAACTGGGCGACGGGACGACGGACCTCAAATCCAGCCCGCAGCGGATCGGCACGGCGACGGATTGGCAGTCAGTGGTCTGCGGAGAGCGTCATACCGTGGCGGTGAAGCGGAATGGGGAACTCTGGGCTTGGGGCGGGAACGATTTCGGACAACTGGGCGACGGGACGAAGGTCAGCAAATCCAGCCCGGTGCGGATCGGCACGGCGACGGATTGGCAGTCGGTGGCGGGCGGCTTCTACCACACCGTGGCCGTAAAGCAGAATGGCGAACTCTGGACATGGGGCAGCGACGGGTACGGCCAACTGGGCAACGGCGCGGATGGCGGCCAAGAAAGCCCGCAGCGGATCGGCACGGCGACGGACTGGCAGTCGGTGGCTTGCGGCACTACGCACACTATGGCGGTGAAGCGGGACCGCACGATCACCTGGGGGAACAATTTCGGCCTGAGGACCATTGCCGGCTTTGCCACCAATATCCAGCACGGTCCTGCCGAAGAGCCGGTCCAGCCGGTCAGCTTCACGCTCACCAACTCCATGAACGCGATCTTCACCCCCGTCGGGCAACCGGCAATAGCGACCAACGGAGCCCTGACCTTCACCCCGGCAGCGGGCCAGTCCGGGGAGGCGCTGATCACCGTGAAAGCGAAGGACAGCGGCGGCACCGCCAACGGCGGCAATGACACCAGCGCCCCGCAGACGTTCAAAATCCGCATCATCGCCAATGGGGTGAGGGCGGGTGCTTATCTCCCTCAGACACCTCCCCTCCCGACCATTGATCTGGTGAACAAGGTAATGATCAATGATACCCCCGGTCCCGTCACCCTGGGCAACCCCGTCAACGCGGGAGGCACCTCGGAACTGAATACGCTGCCGGATCAGGGCATCACGCTGACGGGGCTGGTCACCTTCACCACCGCGACAACCCAACTGACCGTCAATGGAGAAGCGGAATTGCAGAACACCCGCTATGCGCCAGCCCTGGTGCTGAGTGGTCAGCAGCTCTCGGTGAATACCGGTGGGCAGGGGAAAGCAGTATTCAGTACGGCCGATGATTTGAGCCAGAGCGACCTGAACATTATGCCGCCTACCCCAGCCGAAGTTGTAGCAAATCAGTTGAACACGACAGCAACAGCTGATGTAGCACCACCGCCCTCTGGTGGTAGTTTTGGCGGGGGTTTTGCAGTCGAGTGTCCCAGCCCCACGGGGGTTGCTATCGTCAATAGTATTATCGCCCTTCGCTTCCGCCCAGGCAAATCCCCCGGCACCTGGCGAGCAGTAAACGGTAGCCTGCAGGCCGGAGTGGTCTATGAATGGGAGATCAGCAAAGCCGACGGCACGGCGGGAGCCGCGCCGGGCTGGGACCTGGTGGACTTTACCGGCACCTTCACCCTCGTGCCGGTGAGCGGCGAGAAGCACTGGATCAGCCTGCGCAGTCTCACCACGGCGAACGTCCCGGGCGAGATGACGGCCTTCAACAAGAACGCCCCGTATGCCTGGCGGATCATCAGCGCCGCAGGAGGGATCACCGGGTTCTCGGCGCAAAACTTCGCGCTGGATGCCAGCGGGATTGTGAATGACACCGGCGGCGGGAGCTTTGGCATCGCGCTCCAGAACTCGAACCGCGACCTCGTGGTGACCTACACCCCGGCGCTGCGCACGGCCAACTGGACCAACGACGCCACCAGCGGCATTGACGGCACCCGGGGCACCCTGTGGGCGCGGCATTTCGGGTCCACCACCACGGCGGCCACCATCAACGGCGTTTCCATTCCCGGCATCAATACCACCACGGTGAGCAGCGCGGAATTCGACCTCAGCGGGATGAGCGCGACCTTCAACAACGACACGAACACCCTCACCGGCCTCGCCGGTCAGGGCAGCGCGGAACTGGCGAAGCATTTCATCTATGGCGGCAATCCGGTCACGCTCACTCTCAAGCAGCTCACGCCGGGCTACAGCTACACCGTCTCGCTCTTCAGCGTGGGCTGGGACGCCACGCCCGGCGTCCGCGTGCAGACCTTCACCAGCGGCACAGACACCCGCGCGCTGGAACAGAATGCCTACGGCGACAACGCGGGCTGCCGGATGGACTACACCTTCACCGCCGATGCCGCCACGCGCACGCTGACCATCACGCCGCCGAGCGCAGGCTTCACCTTCCACCTCTACGGACTGGCCCTGCGCTTGGAAACCCTGCTGCCGCCCGTGGTCACCGCTCAGGCCGTGACCAGCATCACCGGCACCGGGGCCACGCTCAATGGCACCGTGGTCAGCAGCGATGCCCGCTCGCCCTTCGTGGCCCGCGGCTTCGTCATCGCCCGCACCGCCGACAATCCCACGCTGGATCCGAACGGCCCCGGCGTGACCGACTTCCCCGTGACCGGCACCACCGGAGCGTTCAGCCAGGCCATTACCAATCTCCTGCCCGGCACGCCGTATTCCGTCGCCGCCTACGCGGAGAATGAGGTGGGCATCACCTACTCCAGCGTGGTCACCTTCACCACCACCAGCCCCGTGCTCCTGCCGAGCGGGGCCGTGAGCTGGTACAAGGCCGAGAACAACGCGCAGGACAGCGTGGGCACCAACCACGCCACCGCCAACACCACCACCTACGCCGCCGGCAGGGTCGGCCAGACGTTCTCCCTCACCGGAGCCGCCAACAGCTACCTCAACTGCACGAACAACGCCAGCCTCCAGCTCGGCACCGGTACCGTGGAGGCATGGATCAAAACCGGCGGCGGCAGCGGCTATCGCGGCATCATCGTGAAGCCAAATGCCTACGGCCTGTTCCTCGAAAACAACAACCTCATCGCCTACGACTGGATCAACGGCGGCCTGACCACGACCGTGAATCTCGCGAACAACGCCTGGCACCACGTCGCCCTGACCTTCACGTCCGGCTCCATGAAGCTGTATGCCGACGGCGTCCAGGTGGCCACCCGCAACAACTTCGCCGTGCAAAACCAGAGCAGCGCCCTCGTCCTCGGCGCCGGCGATGCCGCCGGCAGCATCCAGAACTTTGCGGGCCAGATAGACGAAGCCACCATCTACAACCGCGTGCTCAGCCTGGCGGAAATCCAGTCCATCTTCAACGCGGGAGCCGCGGGCAAGGTATCGGCCACCCCGGTGGCACCGGCCACGGTGAACTTCACCCGCAGCGGCGGGAACCTGACCTTCGGATTCGCCAGCCTCAACGGCCTGACCTACACCCTCTGGCGCAGTGAAAACCTGGCGACGTGGACCAACACCGGCCTCCCCGCCATCACCGGCGACGGCACGGTGAAATCGTTCGCCCTGCCCGATCCGTCCAGCACCATCCCGCGGCGCTACTTCCGCGTGCAGGTGCAGTAGGTCACTGGGGAGTGGCGTGCCTATGGCCGCCATTTATAAACATCGCCGCAGGCCACTTCAAAAAACGAGCGTCCCCTGCACGTCCGTTTTTGAAGTGCGCTTCGCGTTGGTTTCTACATGGCGGCCATAGGCGCGCCACTCCCCAGTAGTTTTCACATGGCGGCCATAGGCACGCCACTCCCCAGTAGTTTTCACATGGCGGCCATAGGCGCGCCACTCCCCAGTAGTTTTCACATGGCGGCCATAGGCACGCCACTCCCCAGTAGGCCACTTCAAAAACGCGCGTCCCCCGCACATCCCCCGGCGGCGGCTTCCAAAATGTCTCGCGATAGGGTTCCACCGGTTCCCCGGAATTCCGCAGGCTGCGATGGCTTTGGACTGAAAGAGCACTGGCAGTGTCGGGATGACGACGTCGAACAGGTTGCGGCCTTCGATGTCCTCCGGGCCAACGGCCCTTTCCATACCAGCCTGGGGCATCGCCCCATGATTGCATTTCCGCGAAGTTTGCGCAGGGCTGAAAGCCCGTTCAATCATCCGGGGCGCGTAAGAATGGGACGGGCTTCCAGCCCTTGGAGGGAACTTGTCTGTCTGCTTTCCGGGGCGGTGCCCCGGGCTGGTATGGCAGGGGCCGTTGGCCTGATAAAGCCAGATTACTATTTGCCAAGACACCGCCCAGTTGGCTCACTGGGCCTCTGAGAGGCGGCGGCGGTATTCCATGCGGGCGAAGTCGTAGGCGCGGGTGGCGTCGGCTTTTTCCGGGGCGGCGATGAAGCGTTCCTTTTGGCTCCAGCAGCGGTCCACGCCTTTGAGACACCATTCGATGCTGGGGCGGACGCGGATGGGTTTTTTCGCGACGGTGATAAAGAAGGGATTCGTGTGGGAGCTGGGGAGGATGCGGAGGGCGACCCATGCGCTTTGCTCGATATTGACGTCGAAAGTGAGGGGGCGGAGGGTGCCGTCGGCGGCGATGTTTTGGGAAGAGACGGGGCGACCGTTGATGAGGAGTTCGATTTTGACGTCGCGGGTGTCGCCGAGGCGGGCGCGTTCGAGATGCCAGTAGGGTTTTTGGTCAGGCTTGAGGTTTTGGAGGCCGGGGATGGGTTTCACGTCGAGGAGGGCGGCGACGTTGACGGTGGCGTGGAGCTTTTGCGGGGCGTCGAGCTGGATGTCGAATTGTCCGTCGCCGAGCGAGTGGTCGCCTAGCTTGAAATCCATGAGATGGCTGCGTCCGTCGCCGACGTAGTTGCGGCCCTCGCTGATGCCCTGGCACCATGCGTCGTAGGTGAGGGGCGGCTTCACTTTCACATAGCTGCGACCGAGGCCGACGCGCTCGCCGTAGATGCAGGGGAAGTCGGTCTCGCCGCTGATGCGGGTGCGGTAGCCGGCATTGAGGGTGTGATACCAGATGTTGAGTTCGGCATTCCACGGGGTGTCCACGGTGGAGACGAAGTCCACGGCGGGAACGGGGTCGCCGCCAGGGCCGGGGACGGTGTGGGTGACGTCCACGATGTATTCGCACGCGCCGATGCCGTCGAAGGGCGGGAGTTCCTCAGTCGGGGTGTTGGGGCTGTCGTCCTTTATTTGAAGCCCCCAGCCGCTGTGGGCCGGACCGCAGACCGCGCCCTGAGCCTGAGCCCATTTGAGGGTGTTGAGGCAAAGGGTGGGCCAGTGTTTATCGGAGTCGCCGCCGGGATACATTTGGTTTGTCAGGCGGAGGAGACAGAGGTGGCCGCTCTGGTGGGAGCCGAAGCCGCTGACTTCCACGTCGTAGCGGAGCAGGTAGGGCGGGCGCGAGACTTTGTCGTCCACGCCGGTGAAGAATTGCTTTTGGTAGTCGAAGCACGGCCCCCATGTGAGGTTCGCGCCGACCTTTAAGTCCTCGCCCATGCAATGGCGGAGCATGTCGGGCGCGTGGACGCCCTGGGTGGGATTGTTATAGTGCGCACAGCCGGCGGCGTGGATGTGGTGGTCGCCGCTCCACCAGCCGGTAGCTGCGGGGTCCACCCAGCGGCGGAGCTTGAAGGTGAGTTGGGAGGGTTCGTCCTGCGTGAGGTCTATCGTTTGCTCTTCCGTGAGATATTCCGGCCCGCGATAGCAACGAACGGTGAGCGGCGTGCGCGGGAGTTTCAGTTTCTCGCCGCTCTCGCGATAGACTTGGGGATGGAAGAAGAAGTCGGGCGCGAGGCGTTTGTTCATCGAGGGATAAACGCGCCCGGCAGCGTCGCGGATTTCCAGGCCGGCGGTGGTGGGCTTACCGTTTTCGTCGGAGAGGTTGAGGAGAATGTCGCGTGCCGGCGTGCAGTCGAACGTCGCGGTGAGGTCC
>JANOZA010000902.1:0-1694 GCA_031429155.1 Verrucomicrobiota bacterium
GAGAAGGGCGGGAAGTTGTAGTGCAGCATAAAGCGCTTGCTGTCTTCGCCGCCGGTGTAGTTGTCGAAATCCTGGGCTTCGTCGAGCGGAGCCAGCGTCACGAGGGCCATGGCCATCGTTTCGCCGCGGGCGAAAAGAGCAGAGCCGTGAACGCGCGGCAGGCAGTCAATCTCAGCGGTGAGATCACGGATTTGATCGAGGCCGCGTCCGTCACAGCGCTTCTGCTTGTCGAGGATGCTGATGCGGAAGGCTTTCTTCTGGAGGTAGTCGAACGCCTGGCTGATCTCGAACGCACCGGCGTCCGGATACTTGGCGAGGATGGCGGCTTTCACTTCGTCCTTCAGTTCGCCGATGGCTTTGGAGCGGGCGGTCTTGCCGGAGGTGTAGATGGCGGCTTCGATGCGGCTGCCGGCGACTTCGTAGGCGACTTCGAGCAACTCCTCGCGGGCGTTGAGGAGCTTGAATTCGCGCACTGGCTTGCCGCACTTGGCGCGGAGTTCCTTTTGTGCGGCGATGAGCGGCTGGATGCTGGCCTGGCCGAAATGGAGAGCCTTGATGAACTCTTCGTCAGGCAGTTCAAAGGCGTCGCCTTCGATCATGATGACTTCGTTTTCGCTGCCGACGTAGATGAGGTCGAGGTCGCTGTCGGCGCGCTGGGTGTGCGTCGGGTTGGCGACGAACTGACCGTCCACGCGGCCCACGCGCACGGCGCCGAAGGGCTTGGCCATGGGGAGGTCGGAGAGATAGACAGCGGCGGATGCGCCGTTCATGGCGAGCACGTCGGAGTCGTTTTCGCCGTCGGCGCTGAGGAGGAGGGCGACGATTTGGGTGTCGTAGAAGTAACCCTTGGGGAACAACGGGCGCAGCGGGCGGTCCGTCATGCGGCAGGTGAGGATTTCTTTTTCCGTGGGGCGGCCTTCGCGCTTGAAGTAGCCGCCTGGCAGGCGGCCGGCAGCGGAGGCTTTCTCTTTATACTCGACGCTCAGCGGGAACCAGTCCTGGCCGTCTTTGAGAGTGCTGGAGGAAACGGCAGTGACGATGACGACGGTGTCGCCGAGGCGCACAGTGACGGCGCCGTCCGCAAGGCGGGCCATTTTGCCGGTTTCGATGGTGATGGCGGAAGAGCCAACCTGGCTCGTGGTACTATGTATGCTCATGTGTTTTCTTTCTTTGTTTCTTGTCTGTTTTCTTGTTTCAGGGGAAATTATTGGACCAGCCACTCAAATACTGGCCGGCTGATGATGTGCGCCCCTCCACCAAAAAAGCTGGTGACGAAGGCGAGGATGCAGCGCTGTTGCCAAACCAGAGTCTTATCTCCAAGGAACAGCAGCCATCCGGCTATGAAGAAGGGAACTGATATCCCAGCCAAATAGCCGGGATGAAAATCGTGCAATTGATGACTAATGGGTGAACCGGTGCTACGCCCAAAGAACAGCGGCTCCCAAAGGACGGGCAGTATCATCCCGAAAATGAAGACGGCTAAGGCGAGCGACCTCATGGCCCTGGGCTAAAACTGCTGACCCCGCCGTGCGCGGGGCGCGGCGGGGTCAGAGACAGGATTACCGGCGGAGACCGAGGCCCTTGATGGCTTTCTGGTACCGCTCAGGGGCGGTGTTCTTCAGGTAATCGAGCAGGCGGCGGCGGAGGGCCACGAGCTTGAGGAGACCGCGGCGGGACGAGAAGTCTTTCTTGTG
>JANOZA010000903.1:0-8317 GCA_031429155.1 Verrucomicrobiota bacterium
AACCCCACCATCGCCCCCGCCCTTCCCCTCATCCTCGCCGGCCCCAGCGACCGCCTCCAAGTCGTGTGGGATGCCCTGACAGACTTTTTGGAAAGCACCGGACGCTGGGAGGAACACCTCTCCCTCTCTCAATCAGCGGAAACCCGGGCCGTGATTGCCGGGGATCACGACAACGCCGGCTGGCGGGCTTCGAATGCGGGCTGGATTCACTTCCTGCGCGGCGAAGCGCCCTCGGTGCTGGCCTGCGCCGCCCGCGCAGACGCCCACTGGACCGCCGCCGGGGCCGGTCCCCGTGAGCGCTCCATCGCCATTCGTTTGCGCGGCCTCGGGCACAAATTGGAGAAGGACTACCCCGCCGCCCGCGCCGCCTTCCAGGCATCACTCAGCCTTCGCCGCAGTTCCTCACCTGAGAGCAAGGACGTCGCTAACGCCCTCAATGACCTCGCCGAAATCGAGCGGCACTGCGATGACTATCCCGCCGCCGAAGAGTACTACCGGGAAGCCTTACGGTTGAGCCTCGCCATCGGCGATGAGGAAGGAGGAGCCGTTTGCATCGGCAACCTCGCCGCCCTGGCCCTCGACCGCGAAGCCTGGACCGCCGGTGAAGTCTTCGCCCACCTGGCCCTGACCCTGTCCGAGAAGTTCGGCCGCGAGGAATTGATCGCCTCCAACAACTACCGCCTCGCCCATGCCCTCGTCCGTCAAGGGCGCGCCTCCGAGGGCTTGCCCCACGCCCGCTGGGCGGTGGAAATCCTCGAAAAGCTACGCTCACCCGACCTCGCTGACGCCCGCGAAATCCTCGCGGAGTGCGAGGCTGGCTCTTCTGATGTCTAAATCGTCTTCTTATGACAATGACTTGCCTTTTCTGGTCAATGATTCAGCTTTCTTTTACTATGTCGCGGCTTTTTGTGCCTCTGATTTGAAGTCAGAAGCAAAAAAAGGTGGTGCTGAATTGGAGAAAGACGATGTATTTGCAGAAAAAGACACGACATTCTCTAAAACAGACGTTGCAGACAATGAGAAAGATGATACAGAGGAGCAGAAAGCCAAATTAACCATCCACAAAGCCAATGCCAAAATGGAATGAGCCGGGTGTGACATGGAACGGGGGATTCCGCTGGAATGACCCGACGCCTGCTCACCTTCTCCCGGTATCCCTGCCCGGCAATGCGACCACTCCAACCACCTCAAGCACTATGGAATACTGGGAAGACACCAAAAACCGGGCGCAATTGACGCGCGCCGCATGGGAGCAGCACCTGCCGGCTCTGAAAATCGGGACCGATGGGTTCGCGGAGCTGGAGACTTATATTACGCAGTTCGAGCCGCGGGTGCAGGCGCGCACCGCCGCGCAGGATGACAAGGATGCGGCCTTTCGCGCGATCCAGGGGGCGCTGCTCAAGCTGAAGCTGCTGGGGACGAAGATCCCGGCCATTATTGACGGGCACCTCAGCGAGAACGACGGGCTGATGAAGGATCTCAATGACATCTACAGCACCAAGCCGGCGACGGAGGCGACGATCCTGAAGCGCGCGCGGATGCTCTATCCGGTGTGGGTGCGGGCCAATGCGGCGCTGGCCGCGCTGTCGCCGGCGCAGCCCGCCATTACCCGGGTGATCCAGGGCGTGGTCTATACGACCGCGCTGCTCAAGGGGCTGCTCGATGGCTATACGGACTTGATAGCGGCTAACAACGACAAGGAGGAGCTGCTCGACGCGAAGCGCACCGCCCTCCGCACGCTGGACCGGACGGTGGATCAGCTCAACAAACGCTGGTATAAGGTGGTGAAGGCCAGCTACGACCCTGGCTCGCCGGAATACGAGGCGCTGGCGGACATTCCCACGGAGCCAGGCACGCCGCTGCCGGAGACGATAGATATAGATACGGTGACTCAGGGCGGCGAGGAAGGCCGGCAGGCGCTGGTGGCCTATGTGCCCGGAGGCGGCGATCACGCGACGACGAAGAAAATCAAATGGCAGGTGGTGGGCACCGACGCGGGCTTCACCAACGAAGCGCCGCTGGACGCCAGCGGCAACGCGCTCGGGCCTTTCCCCGCAGGCGCAGTGGTGAAGATCATAACCGAGGTCACCAATTCCAGCGGCACCCGCACCACGGCCCCGCGGACCATTACCATCCAGGAGCCGATCACGTAGCGGAAAACGACGGGCGCGCGGCCAGGAGAAGGCGGCTATACAAGCCGGCTTTCCACGCTCTGCATTTCCAGATGCGACTCGAACTCATCAATACCGGCACCGAACTCCTCCTCGGGAGCACCATCAACACCCACCTCTCATGGCTCGGCGAGAATCTCTTTCCGCTCGGCCTGCGAATCGCGCGGCAACTCGCCATTCCCGACGGTACTATTATAAAGGACGCGCTCCTCGAAACGGTGGGCCGTGCGGACATCGTGATCGTCACCGGTGGTCTCGGCCCCACCAGCGATGACATTACGCGCGAACTCACCGCTGAACTCCTCGGCATTCCATTGCACGAAGACGCGCAGGTGCTGGCGCACATTCAAGCCTACCTCGCCTCGCGGAAGCGCGAGATGAATCCCCACACGCACCGCCAGGTAATGGTGCCGGAAGGTGCGACTGTTCTGCACAATCAATTCGGCACCGCGCCCGGTCTCTACTTTGCGCCGCGGGCAGTCGTTGCCGCCAGCGGCGCGATGTCGCCGCACATCATCCTCCTGCCGGGGCCGCCGCGGGAGTTGAAGCCAATGTTCACGGATCAAGTCGTGCCCATTTTGAAATCAATCACCGGAGCGACCACGGCACGCAGCATGGGCAACTTCAAACTCAGCGGTCTCGGCGAAACACAGGTCAGCACGACCGTCGAGGAGCCGCTCCTTTCACTCGGCGACATCGAACTCGGCTACTGCGCACGGCCCGGCGAGGTCATCGTCCGCGTCATCGGCACAAGAGAGCAACTCGCCGCTGCCGAGACGATCATCGCCGCGGCATTTCCGGAAAATTATTTCACCGCCGAGGACGTGCCCATCGAGCACGTCGTCGTGGACATCCTCAGCAGAATGGGCCAGACCATTTCCGTCGCCGAAAGCTGCACCGGCGGCTGCGTCGCTCACCGGATTACCAATGTGCCCGGCGCATCGAACGTGCTCCACCGCGCCTTCGTCACCTATGCCAACGACGCCAAGACCGATCTCCTCGGCGTGCCCCCTGCCCTGCTCTCGGCCCACGGTGCCGTGAGCCGAGAAGTCGCCGCCGCTATGGCCGCCGGCTGCCTCGCCGCCAGCAAAGCCGACCACGCCCTCGCGCTCACCGGCATCGCCGGCCCCGGCGGCGGCTCAGCGGAGAAACCCGTTGGCACCGTTTTCATCGCCCTCGCTTCCAAAGCCAGGCCCGAGCCTGTCGTCGAGCACCACGTCTTCCGCATGGAACGCGAGGGTTTCAAAAACATGGCCGCGCAGACGGCGCTCGACTTATTGCGCCGGAGATTGAGCAGGATGCTGTGATCCCGCCCTGAGGCCGCCGCAGGGTAACTAACCGGCTTCCTCCTTTCTCTCAAAGATGTCCTCCGGGCCATCGTGTTCATCAATATGGGAACTGATCTGACAAAACCCCAGCGTCGCGGCGACACCGAGCGATGCCTCATTGTCCGGACTGATGCATAGCACAAACCGCTTCACCTGATGGACCTCCCGGGCCCAGCGCATGATCGCTTCGCTCGCTTCCGTAGCGATTCCCTGCCGCCGCCACGGCTCCAGTATTCCAAATCCAAATTCCACCGCTCCCGGCGAAAGCGCCGCGAGGTATTCCGGTCCTGGAGCCGTATGGAATCCGATGTGACCGACGAAGCGCCCACTCTCCCGCAGCAAAATCGCCTTGAGCAGCCACGGCTGCAAATCCGGATCGGCCTCAAGTTCACGGAGCCGCAACTCCACCGCGCCGATGGGTATTTGCCAATCATCCGGGGCGGAGATGCCGAGCAATTCCCCGGCTTCCCGCCCCTGGCCAGCCAGCACCGCGCGCAGCACCGCGGGCGTCATGGGAATCAAATCGAGTCGTTCTGACTGGATGATGGAGTTCATGGATGGCATTAAAAAGACGGCGGGCGGGCTTTACCATGAACGCTCCTGAGATTCAGGCCAACCTTTTCGGACGGGGCGGATTCAGACCGGGAATACTCCACTTGCCGCTGGGAGGCCGGCCATTATCACTGGCCGCTCGTTTTTTTACCCCGCTCACCGTTCCCGTATGAAAGTTTCTCTCTCCTGGCTCTCCGACCACCTCGATCTCGCCGCACGTCCCGTAGCGGAACTGGCTGATTTGCTGACATTCGCCGGCGTGGAGGTGGAGGGCATTCATGAGCGCGGGTTCCGGAGCGAGAAGGTCGTCATCGCGCAGGTGAAATCGTTCGAGCAACACCCGAATGCGGACAAACTCCGCCTCTGCCAGGTGGACGACGGCACGGGCACTGCGCGTCAGATTGTGTGCGGGGCGAAGAACTTCGAGCCGGGTGACAAGGTGCCGCTGGCGCTGCCAGGCGCGGTCATGCCCGGCAATTTTGAAATCAAGGAAAGCAAACTGCGCGGCGTGCTCAGTCAGGGCATGATGTGCAGCGGCAAGGAACTCGGCCTTGGCGATGATCACGAGGGGCTCCTGATTCTTGGCCCCGACGCGCCCGTAGGCCGACCGCTCCACGAGATCGTGGAGACGGACACCATGTTCGAGGTGGAGATCACCCCAAACCGTCCCGACCTGCTCTCGCATCTCGGCATGGCTCGCGAACTCGGCGCGCTGGCGCAGATGCCACTGAAACGCCCGCCGCATCACGGCCAGGATGCGACTCCTCAGCGCGTGGCCACCGCGGAGGAGGTGCGCATTGATGATTTGACCGGATGTCCATTCTACACAGCGCGGCGCATCAGCGGCGCAAAGGTTGGTCCGTCACCTGACTGGTTACAGAAGAAACTCCAGAGCGTCGGCCTGCGGCCCATCAACAACATCGTGGACATCACGAACTACGTCCTAATGGAAATGGGCCAGCCGCTGCATGCTTTCGACGCCGCGAAACTCAACGGCGGCATCATCGTGCGCCGCGCCGCGGAAGGTGAATCATTCACCGCACTCGACGGCAAGACTCACACGCTTGATGCCGGCGATCTCGTTATCGCGGACCACGCAAAAGCCGTCGCGCTCGCGGGCGTCATGGGCGGCGAGCACAGCGGCGTGACGGAGACGACCACGGACATCCTCCTCGAATCCGCTTATTTCCAGACAACAACCGTGCGCCGCACCAGCCGTCGGCTGAACATGGTGTCGGACAGCAGCTATCGCTTCGAACGCGGCGTGGACCCGCAGCAGGTTGCCGGGGCCAGCGCGCTGGCAACGAAGCTCATCCTGGAGATCGCCGGCGGCACTGCCGACGACCTTCTGCTCACCGCCGCCAGTGCTCCTCCTCCACCCGTCGCCGTGCCGCTGGACAACGACCGCTGCCGCCGCCTGCTCGGCGCAGAGATTCCCGACAGCGAAATCTCCGCTATCCTCAGCAGTCTTGGCCTCACCGAAATCGCCGCCGGCTGGCAGCCGCCGTCGTATCGCCTCGACCTTCCCCGCCCCGTGGATCTCGTGGAGGAAGTCGCGCGCGTGTATGGCATCGCCAGACTGCCCGCGGCCGGCGCGGCGCTGTTCGCAGAAGAGAGTTCGGCGGACACGTTCTACGATTTCCGTATGGCCATGCGGCAGACACTCGCTGCGCGCGGCGTGTGGGAGGCACAGACCATCAAGCTCATTTCCACCGCACAATTGGACGAATGCCTCGGCACCAACCCCTCGCCGGTGACGCCGCTGCCATTGAAGAATCCGCTGAGCGACGACCACACCCACATGCGGCCCAGCGTGCTGCCCGGGCTGCTGGCCACTGCCGCGCGGAATGTCCGCATGGGCCGCAGCAGCCTGCGCTTCTTTGAGATGGGCACCGTCTTCAGCCGCACGCCCGACGACAAGCCTCTGGAAAAGGATACGCTAGGCGTTCTCCTCAGCGGCCCGGTGAACAGCGAAGCCTGGAACCTTCCATCGCCAGCGGCAGCCGACCTTTCCGACCTGCGCGGGCTGATAGACGCGCTGTGTCCGGGTGCCCAGGTGAAATTCAAGCCGGTGAAATCCCCTGCCCTGCTCATCGCCGCCACCGTGCAGGTGAATGGCAAGTCCGTTGGCCTCGCCGGACGCCTTTGGCCCGCCCGCGAGCGCGCCCTCGATGCAAGACATCCCGTGTTCGTCGCCGAACTCGACACCGCCGCACTGCACAAAGCGCTGACCCGCGAGGTGAAGTTCGATGAGATGCCGCGATTCCCTGGCATCAGCAGAGATGTCGCGCTCGAAGTCGCCGCCGATGTGCCGCACGGTAAATTCGAAGACTTCTTCGCCACCGTGAAGGAGCCGCTGCTCTCCGATGCCACCCTCTTCGATGTCTTCAGCGACCCAACCGGCAGCAAAATCGCTGCCGACCGCAAGTCCGTCGCCTGGCGCATTCTTTTTCGGGACAAGACCCGCACTCTGGAGTCCGCCGAAGTGGACACCGCCCACTCCCGCGTGCTCGAATCGTTGAAAAAATCCCTCCCGGTCACCGTCAGGTAGTTCTGCATTTTTCTTCCACCGTGTCCATCCAGGCCCAACTCGAGCGTCAGCGCACCGCCATCCGCGCTGCGCAGTGGGAGCGCCTCGCCGCGCTGCTGGACACAATCCTGATCACCAATCCATTCTACCAGCGCCGCATCAGCCACCTCACGATAGAGTCTCTGGAGGACTTCGAGAGGCTCTGTCCACTGCTCACGAAGCGCATGCTCGTAGCCGACCGCGAGGATACTCCTCCCTACGGCACCAATCTGACTTACCCGCTGGAGAACTACACGCGCTTCTGTCAAACCAGCGGCACCACCGGTCCGCCGCTAACCTGGCTCGACAGTCGCGATGACTGGGCCGCCATGCTTCAGGCGTGGCAGATGATTTTTGACACTGCCGGCCTCCACCCTGGAGAAGATCGGCTCTGCTTTCCTTTTTCCTTCGGCCCGTTTCTTGGATTTTGGACCGCATTTGAGGCGGCTTCGCGTCTGGGCTGTATGGTCATTCCCATGGGCGGCATGAGCACCAATGCGCGGCTCCAACTCATGCTTGATCACCAGATCAGCGTCGTAGTCACCACTCCCACCTACGCGCTGCACATGGGCGAGGTGAAAATGGAGGGCGATCTGCGCGATGCGAAGTTCGCCCTGCGCCTCATCATCGTCGCCGGGGAATCCGGAGGCAGTCAGCCGGACGTTCGCGCAAAGCTGGAAAGCATCTGGCCGGGGGCGAAAGTGTTCGATCATCACGGCCTGACAGAGACCGGGCCGGTCAGTTGCCAGCAGCCGGAAATGACAGGCCACCTGCGCGTGCTTGAGGACTATCACTTTGCGGAAATCCTCGACCCCGCCAGCGGCCGCGAAGTCATCGCCGGCGAAGAAGGCGAACTCGTCGTCACCACCCTCACCAGACTTGGCGGCCCCATGCTCCGCTACCGCACCGGCGATCTCGTGCGCAAAGCCTACGCTCCCGACGGCGCACTCTGCCTCGACGGCGGCATCCTCGGCAGACTTGACGATATGATCTGCGTGCGCGGTGTGAATGTTTATCCTTCCGCCGTGGACGCCGTCATGCGCCGCTTCCCGGAAATCTCCGAATACCAGGTCCGTGAGCACCGCACCGGTGCGCTTCTCGATTTGAAGATACTCATTGAACCCACGTCCGTCGCACTGCGCGACTCAGCCCTCGCCGACCGCATCAGCGGCGTCCTGCGCGACACCTTCCAACTCCGCATGGAAGTCCAGACCGTCACACCCGGCACGCTGCCGCGCTTTGAATTTAAGGCCCGCCGCTGGCTCAAGGAAACACCGCCCAAGCCGAAGCAGCCGGGGAAGCGTTGAGTATCATTTGGTGGAAGCAGCCTTCAGCCATTCCGCGTGCAGCTTGATAAGCCGTGCCGGATCATTGGCGATGATCCAGATACGTCCGCGGATTTTCTTTGTCCCACCCGGCGCGACGTTGCCGATGCGGAAGTCATTGTGCAGGCAGCGGCCCACGCCCTGGAAAAGTTCCTGGGTGGGATCGAAGACCACGGCGAAGACCCATTTCCCGTCGCGGCTGAAGCAGCCGATGACGCCATTGTCCGGCACCAGCGTGCTAAGCGGGCGGGGGTTCACATCCGTGCGGGGCACGTCTTTGGGGCACCACACCTGACCGGGAATGTAGCGCGCCTTGGTGGCCGCAAGCGCCACTTACGTGAATATTTCAGCCGCAGCACAAGCGACCGCGCA
>JANOZA010000904.1:0-7445 GCA_031429155.1 Verrucomicrobiota bacterium
CCGTCGCCGTCGTTCTGATAGAGCCGGTGCAGCGGAGTGCTGTTGGAGCTTCCGTAGAATGTGATGATGAGATCCACCCAGCCGTCATTGTTGAAGTCACGGAAGGCCCCCTCCAGCACAAGCAGACCCCCTGTTGTGGGAAGCTGCAAACCGGAGGCCGCTCCGAGATCAGTGAAGGTGCCGTTGCCGTTGTTGCGGAAGAGCGAGCTGTTCCCCGTGTGATTCCCGATCCAGACATCCATGTCGCCATCGTTGTCGGTGTCGGCGAAGTCGGAGATCCAGCTCTGTTCACCGATGGCCAGTCCGGCGGCGGGACCGGTTTCGGTGTAGTTGATCTTGCCGTCAGCGTCAGTGTCGCCGTCGTTGCGCAGGAGTTTGTTGATGCGCCGGGGGTCGCGGACATCGGAGGTACCGAGGCGGCATTTACTGATGTAGAGGTCACTGTCGCCGTCGTTGTCGTAGTCGGTCCAGGTGATGCCGTAGTTGCCGCTGCTGGGTTCGCCTTCGCCGAGATTGAGCGGGTCCGGCGCGGAGGCATTGATGAGCGCGTCATCAATCACGAAACTGCCGGTGCCGGTGTTGCGGAACTTCCAGCTCTCCCCGTCGTCGTGGCAGCAGAAGAGGTCTATGGCACCGTTGTTATCCAGGTCCATAAAGCCGATGGCTTGGGCGAAAAATCCATTGGGAGATGGAACCGCAGAACCTGGAATGGTAGTGCGGGTCCATGCCGTCGCCGCGGCGTTGCCCGTGAAGACGTGCGCGCCGTCATAGTAGCCGGCCGCCGCGATGTCATTGACCCCGTCATCGTTCACATCGGCGATGGCCATGCCCCACGGCTCTTCGCTGATGGGGCTGGCGGTGCCGAAGTTGTAGCTAGTGAAGTTCGCACCGCCGGGCTGCTGGAACCGGATTTGTAATGTCTTTCCGGTGTGCAGCCGGATGATGTCGTCCCTGCCATCGCCATTCATGTCGGCGATGGCCATGGGTGTGCCACTGTAGGCCGTGGTATTGGCGGCGGAGGTGCCGGGCACGCGTGCGGTGCGGTCTGTGAAAGCGATAGTCGTGGCCGTGACCGCGCCGTTGGTGGTGATGGTGACGGTGGCGGTGTTCGATATGCCGCCGCGTCCGTCAGCGGCCTGATAGGTGAAACTGTCCGGGCCGGTCCAGCCGGCGGCGGGCGTGTAGGTGACGGTGCCATTAGGGTTGTCCGCCAGCGTACCGTGGGCCGCTGAGCCGTGCGTGAGGATGACCAGCGAGTCGCCGTCGGCATCCGAGTCATTGGTGAGCGGGTCCACAACGAGGGCAGTCTGAAATGTGGTCGAAGCCGTGTCCGCCAGCGCCACCGGCGCGGTATTTTCGCCACTGCCGCTGGTGGGCAGGGAATCAATCCACGCGGAGAGGAGCGCCACGCCGGCGGTGTCTATGGTGTTTCGCCCCAGCGGCGGCATTTGTTCATTGCCGGTGCGGTTCATGCGATAGTGGACCATGCTCTGCGGCACGCTCTGTGGTTTCACCACGCGCGCTCCGGCGATGCCCTGATTGTAATTCAGCGGGCCGTTGACGATATTCTGCTGCGCGAGGGGCGTCTCAAAGCGCGCATCGAAAAACGCCGCCGCGGCTCCGCCGGGCAGGTGACAGGCTGAACAGTTCGAAGCGAGGTAGCTGCGCGCGCGAAGTTCCAGCGACGCGCTGGCGTCGTCCATTCGTGCGGATTTTGGCATCGCGGGAATCGCCGCCTCGTCCAACGGCGTGGCAAAGATGCCTATGTGATTGAGCGCGCGCAGTTGGTTGTCCGTCACGCCGCCCGGATAGACCCGATCGCGATTCAACTGATGCACGCGCGGCCCGAGCACGCTGCCGGCATTGGGATTGTGACAGTTCACGCAGTCGAGCCGGCTGGGATAATACCACGACTGGGAGCGAGTGCCCGAGGCGGTGGCGATGGTGATGTTCTCCGTCACGGAGGCGGGGCCTATGAGGTCGGCGTTGGTGTTATCGGCGCGCCACTTGTAGGTGAGTCCGTAGAAGGCATCGTCGTCGCCCTTGATGAGAAAGCGGGTCTCCAGCCGTTTGCGCAGAGCCGGGTTCACATCGCTCACGGGCAGGTCGAAGTGCTTCATGATCACCGTGCCGCGCGGGACAATCCAGATGTTGTCGGCCTGAATGGAGATGCGCTCCGCAGCGGTGTCGTGCGTGCCGTCATTGGGGATAGCCAGCCAGCGGCTCTTCACCGCGTTGTCCGAGTAGAATGGCGAATTGAGGTCGTAGGGAAGGAAAAACGCAGCGGGACTCAGCGCCGGCGTATTCGAAAATGCCCCCGTCGCGGAGAGAGTAGCCGGAGGCGTCACGCCGCTGGTTGCCGTGGCCGGAAAGACCCCATTAAGAAATTTGCCAACTGGTTGTGCGGCAGTCAGCCCATAAGGCTGCTGGGCGATGCCGGCCGCAGCGAGGCACAATGATAGAATGGTGGCGCCAAGGGCGGCTGGAGTTTTCAAGGTGTTAGGGAAATGGCGCCCTCAAGAATCGCTTCACACGGGCGCTCAGTTTTCTCGATGGTATGGTTTTGCGTGAAATTGTCGAACATTCTCTTCTCCCTGTTTGCCGCAATGATGACGGCTGTTGCCCGGGAACCGAAAACGCCGGCCCTTCGAGGGCCGGCGTCTCCGTGGTGTCCTGGGACGGGAGGTTGCGCTTACTTCACCATCACGTAGCGCGCTTCGAGCATCTTGGTGATGCGGGCAGCGTTTTCGCGGAGGTGGGCGCGGGTGTAGTTGTCGAGGTTGGCGTTGCCGGCAGCCGCGTTGAGTTTGTCGCGGAGTTCCGCGAGCTGGCCGGCGGCGAGGTCGCTGATGGGCTTCGCGGCCGGGGCGTTGCCGAGTTTGTTGTTCGCGAGGTCCATGACGCGGTCAATGTGCTCGCGCTGAAGGTTGCGGCGCAGGCTGGTGATGAGCGGCTGGCGGTCGGAGAACTTCTTCGCGGCATCCACGTTGTTGAGCTCGATCCATGCGGCATCGCGCACGGTGTTGAGGACTTCCGGAAGCGTCAGAGCATCCTGATCGCCGGGGGTGCGGAACTCGTTGTCGAATACGCGGCTGAGCGTGACGGGATTCAGGATAGCCGTCATGGCGCTGGCCTGGATGCCGAGGACGCGATCATGCACCGGCCAGTTGGGCTCTTCGAAGTTGGTTTCCATGTCGAACCACTTATCAATGGTCAGATACTTGAGGAGATTGGGGCTGAGGCCGTAAGCTTCGTCCGGGAAGGTGTTGGTCAGGACGAACTTGAGAGCGTCGCGCTGCTGGGCGGCGGGGATGGGCTCCACGGGAGCCACGGCGTTGGGGTCGCCTTTGCGATTCCGGTTGGTAAAGCTGCCGCCGAGCCAGTTCGACATCATCATGATGGCCTGGACCTGGGTTTGCAGCGTGAGCTGGTAGCCGCGGCGGGCTTTGGCCCACGAGTCGCCGTCTTTGACGAATTTGTCGAGGAGCTTGCCCCGGTGTTCGCGCACAAGCACCATTTGGTTTTCGGCGTAGGAGAGCGGGTCTTTCGCGAAGTCGTAGCGGCGGGCGCGAGGATCAGGGCCGCCGGTGTCTTCATCGGTGGCATACTGCAGCTCGGGCTGAGTGTTCTTCGCGAGGATGGGCTTTAGGTCCTTTTCAAACGTGTAGCCGTAATCAATAGCCCAGTCGTCGTAGGGACCGACACTGATCATGCCGTAGTCGCCGCGGGGGGCGTCCTTTTTCGCCACCACGTTTATGGGAATGTAATCCATCACGCTGCTGGCGAAGGGTTTCTTGCCTTTCACCGCGTCACTATTGATCTCAGCGTAGGTGTAGATGGACGAGCCTTTGAAGTTGTGGCGCAGACCGAGGGTGTGGCCGACTTCGTGAACGGTGAGGTCGGCGAGGAGCGGCCCGATGAAGGCTTCCGGGATGCCGTCTATCATTTGATCGCCCGGCGCAGCCTCTTCGGCCCCGTTGATCATCGCCATGTCCATGAGCGCGAGCCCGTGGCTCATCCAGTTGGCAGCCTGGCAGAATCCGTTGAACTGAACACTGCGGCCGGCGAGTCCGTCGAACTCATTCTTCCCTGCGAGCGGTCCGCCTGACATCGCGGCGGCGAGCGCGTGACCTCCAAGTGTGGGAAGCGCTTCGCGTTTCACCTGATCCAGCACGGCGGCGCGCTTTTCCGGCGGAGCGAGGCGAACGCGGGGATCCCACTGAGGGTTGCTGTGCAGCCATGCGAGTGTTTCCGGCGACGCGCCTTCCATGGCGAGCTGCGGGACGATCTCGTTGTATTGCTTCCACCAGTGGCGAATCCAGCCGTCGGTGAGGACGATGTCAGCATCGAGAATCTGGCCGGTGAGAGGATGCGTGCGCGAAGGCCCGATGGCGGTGCCGACGCCATTGGAGAGCCAGCGGATGAAGTTATAGTTTACGTCCTCCGGATCCTTGTCCATGTGCTCGCCGGTGGTGGCGTCCTGGAAGTAAACCTGGATGGCGTTGACGAGTCCGACTTTCTCAAACGCCTTGTTCCACATCTCCACGCCCTCTTTCACCCAGCGGCGATAGCGGATCGGCGTGCTGCTCTCGATGTAGAAAATGATCGGCGTCTTTGGCGGGCTGAGCTTGAGCGAAGGATCGGCCTTTTCGAGATGCCAGCGATTGATGAATCGGACATTTGTTTCCTCCGGGGTAAACTTTCCGAAGTCCGTGTAGGTCGTGGTGAAGTAGCCGACGCGCTCGTCGGCCATGCGGGGCACATAACCTGTGTTTTCAGGAATGAGGCTGAAGCTGTAATGGAACGTGCGCAGCGCGCCGTTGCCGACGGGGGCCTCGACGGCGATCTCGACATTGTTGGCGAAGGCCTTCGCGGTCTTGAATTTGTAGATGCCCTTGTTCATGCCGGCAGCTTCCTTGCCGAAGAACTTCTCGGCGTAGTTGACGACGAGTTCGTCCAGATCAATGACCGGTCCGCCGCCCGGTCCCATGGTAACGATCGGCACGTCGAGCACCACGCGGTCGGTGAAAAGGCGCTTGATGCTGTCCTGGCTGGCCTTGTCGCCGGTGGAGCGGATATCAAGGTTGGGGGTGACGAGAGCGATGCGCTTGCCGTAGCTCCGCCAGTAGAAATACATGTCGCCGGCCTGGAGACCAGCGTAGTTGTCGCCGCTGGCGACGGTAAGGGCGAGGTAGTGGCGTTGCTCTATGAATTTCTGCGGCAGTTCGGCGTACATCTGCTGGTCCTTGCCCCGGCTCCACAGAGTGTAGAACGACTTCCGGCCGTCGGCGGTGCTCACGACTTTCTCGTAGCCCTTCAGCACGTCATCCACCTTTGGAAAATCGGGCTGCGCATTCGGGTCTGGCGCAGGTACCGGGACCGAGGGGACGGTGGCGGGACCGTTACCCTGAGGTGCGGGAGGGGCCTGCAGGGGATTCTGGGCATGCAGCGACAGGACGAGGCTGCCAAGAGTGATCGGGAGGAGAAGGCGGAGTGTTGAACGCATAACTTTTTGGGTGGCTGATGGTTTAGATTTGCTGATTATTATGAAAATTCATCAAAATTAGAAAAAGTCTACGGTAATTTACGATCAAGTCTATGAAAAGTTTACGAACGGGAATGCGATCGTTGGGGAAAGGCGCACCCGGAAGCGTCACGACAGCCGGAATTTCCGGCGGGAATTCTGATTTCCGTTCCTGAGATACCAGCATACCGGGGCGGATGACCATTCCCGAACTCACCGCCCGCATCCGGGCCTTTCGCGACGCTCGCGACTGGCTGCAATTTCACAGTCCCAAGGACATGGCCGTGGCCATCGTGGCGGAAGCCGGGGAACTGCTCCAGCATTTCGTGTGGAAGTCGCCGGAGGAATCCTGGCTGCGTGCGGAAGCGAAAAAGACGGAGATCGCCGATGAGATCGCCGATGTGGGGATTCTCCTGTTCGAACTCGCGGACAACCTCGGCCTTGACCTTGCTGCTGAGATGGCGGCGAAGGTGGCGCGCAATGAGGTTCGCTACCCGGCGGAGAAGGCGCGGGGGTCGAACGCTAAATACAACGAGTTGTAGGAGTCGTGCTGCCCGCCCGCCGAATGACCAGAAGCCAGTCCGCCTTGGCTGTTTCACCGTGAATGCGGATCGTCGCCGTATAGTGCAGCCTGGCTGGATGGCGGCATATTCCAATGACTCCCGACACTTTCAACACATATGAAAACCCCACTCATCCTTTCCGCGGTTTTGTTCACCGTGCTCTCCCCTGTCCGTGCAGAGATGCGCGAATTCAAAAATGCCAAAGGCGCTGTCCTCAAGGCCGAGCCTGTCGTCGTGCGGGGGCCGAATCTGGTCCTGAAACTGGAGAATGGACGCGAGTCCACCGTGGCTCTTAAATCCCTGAGCCGTGAGGATCAGGACTTCGTTCTGCGCTGGATGGTGCACGAGCCGAAAGCCCTCAGTTACAGCTTCGACTGCCGCAGCGAGGAAAAGACGGGGGCCACTGACAAGAAGGGCAACCAGTTCGGCAAGTTGGAGGCCACCGAGAAATCCTATAACATCAAAATCAATAACCGCTGCCAGAATCCCATAAACGATCTCAAGGTCGCCTACCGCGTGTTCCTCGCCGACCGTGTTCAGGACACCGGCCTGGAGCGGGATGCCGTCGGCGTCATTTGGAAAGGCGGGCTGCTCGACCTCGGGCGGCTGACCTACAACCAAAGCACGGCCATCGCCACCGCCAGCCACTCGGTGCAGAAAGTGACACCGAATTCCCTGGCGGGATTCGCCGGTGTGGATGTGAAGACGAAGAAAGACCAGATGCGGGGAGTGTGGATCAAGTTCTACCGCCACGGCGTAGAAGTCGCGGAATGGAAATCACCGACCGCACCCAAGTGCGACTGGCCCGAAAGCACGGCGGAAAAGATCGCCCTGGAAACGGATGCCGCGGCCAACAAGAAACTCGCGGACGAAGGTGCGGCGAAAAAAGAGGCTGCTCCCCCTCCTGCGGAGACAAAACCTGCCGCTCCGACCAAGTTGGTCACGGACGAACTGCCTCAGGAGCTGAAGATATTCGAACTGCCGGACGCGGAGGAGAAGTAACCGCGGCTCATCAGAGTCTGAGGCGAAACTGCATTTCGACCCAGGGAAGCCTGGCCGCGGAGCGTTGCTGCGTGCGCTGCTGAGCTAATCCCTTTCCTCACGACTCATGAATGCCGAATGCCGTCCGCCGATTTTACGTGAACGCTTTCATGGCTGTTCGGAGAGACTGGGGCTGGGATCCCTTTTCTGCAGCCTGTGGATTCATCTAATCCTAGAAAGGAAAATGGGCACTGCTTTCCCTCGTCCTTTTGGCAGGACGATGGCACGCCGTCGGGATGGAGGCAGAGAGGCTGAAGTTTCATCCGCTGAGCAGGGGTTCGGCCCCGCCGGGCAGGCCGGGTAACCATTTTCCTCCC
>JANOZA010000905.1:0-3538 GCA_031429155.1 Verrucomicrobiota bacterium
CAAAAGTATGGCAAAAATGTCGATTTACTCATTCTAGGAGTGTTAAATGGTAAAGCTTAACAAGACCTCAATATCAAAAAACGATCAGGAAAAAATAAAATTATTGCAAACACAAAATTTGTCGCAACTGGTTACGCATAAACTCCTGCGTCATTTGCAGGCGACCATCCTCCCTCATGCGGCGGACTGTATGCTCTGCACCAGCGAGCACCGGCGACGCCAACACCTGCACGAACGCTTCCGTGCTCAACGCCGCCAGCGCGCCCTGCAGTGCCGATTTCATCTTGGAACACTCAGCATCCAGCGTGGCCGCCCACGCCTCGTCTGCCTTCACCGCTTCATCATTGGCATCATCCGCCGAAAGACATCCTAGGTAAGAACTCAAATGCCAGTAGCGGGTCATCAGCGCCTCGTAATCCGCCACCGACTGCGCCAGCGCCTCCGCCTTATCCGGCACCGTGAAGGCCGCTAGATCGCGAGCGATGGCTTCTTTGAAATCAACATAGTCCGGCGCACCGAATCCGGTGAACCATGAATCGAGCGACCAGCGGTCGGGCGTGACGGGAGGGGTAGTGTCCATCCAGCGCCGTAGCCTGGAATTCGTCGCCGGCAAGCACCGGCACTCACCCGCTCCCGGGCCGCCCGGCCGCTCTTCGTCAAACTTTCCCTTCCCCGCTCTCCTGCCGTTCGCGGGGGCGGCGGGAATCATATTCCCTTCACAGCTTCAGCCTTTGCAACAGGAGGCTGGGATTTCTGGCGATATGAAAAACGCAGGTGACGATGACATAGTCGCCCTCCTGATAGAAATAAACGCTGAACGGAAAGCGATGCAGCGTGCCGCGTTGATGGGCGGCGAGCACAAACCGGAACCGGCTGCTATCCGCCTGGATGTCGTCGAAGCACTGCTCCAGGGCAGCGAGGAATGCCTTCCCCGCTCCGGACTCCCGGTCTTCATACCAATGATAGGCCTCAGCGATGTCCGCATCCGCCTCCGGCCAAATGATGAACCCCTCACGCATGGCTGGCGAGCAGTCGGGCCTTCACTTCCGGCCACGGTGTGCCCTGCATACCCGTTTCACTATGTGCCGCCACGCGGCGCTTCAACTCCTCAAGGTGCCAGGCTGGCACGGGCACTTCGACTGACTCATCAAGACTCTCCAAGAGGGTCTCGATTACTTCCAGCTTTTGTGCCGGGGATAAGCGGCTGAGTTCGGCGGTGAGGGTGGCTGACATGTGTGGAGGATACCCGCGGGGGATGAATCGGCAAAGCCAAAAGTCTGTCGGGGCGTGACGTGCTTCCAGCGGGCCCAGCAACCCCGCCGATTCCCCGCGCCTCAATGTGAACCTCGCCACTTGAGTGTCATTTCCTGGGCTTCCAAATGAACGAGAACTGTAGGTCGCTATGAACGTACACTACCGTCACAGCGTGACGTTCCTTCTTGCCCGGCCCGGCATGTAAGGGATCGTAGGTTGCTTTGAGCTTTGTCTTCGTCATGTGGTTGGTCTTTAGGTCCACCAGCAACAGAATGCGCCGCTTTGCTTTGCTTGGCACTACTTTCGATAGTTTGCGGAGCTCATCGAGATTCTGAGGTCCGCATAATTGTTGTTGTCCGCCCTTAGGGCGGACCGCGAGTTCCAGCACGGTTGGGTTACTCCCTCCAATTCGGAAGTCTATTCGGCTTGGCCTGGCGGCACCATGGAACTTGATACTGATCTGCCGCGATACCGTTACATGGGGATGAGCGGCTGTGATGTAGCCGTAGAAAATTGGATCAAGACCTCGCTCGGTCTTGGGTGGATTGGAGTAATCTTCGCGCAGTTTTATCAGAGCCTTGCCTGCGGATATTGCTTCTTCGGTGCCGAACATGTTCTTTGAGTCCTAACTGTGTAATTGGAAATATCTGGATGTGTATCCTCGCCCTTTATGGGCGGCCCCCGCGGCGGCCCCCGCATGTGCGGGAGGCCGACGGCGGGAGCGGGTTAGGCGGGGATGGTAGCGGCGAGGGTTTCTGAGCAGGGGCCTTCTTCGAATTTGGCGTTGACCCAGCAGAGGATCCAATAGGCGGTTTTGCCGCCGTCGGATTCTTCAAACTCCATCACATAAGGACTGCCGGTGTCTATGGCGGCGAAGGTGCATTCGGAGGGGCCGGTGGGGGGCGGGCCGCCGATTTTATAGCAAAGCTTGCAGGCATGGACGCCGTCGGGTTTGCCGCGCTTGGTGGGGGTGTCGGAATCGCGCCATCTGAGGGTATGGGTGAAGCGCTGACTGGTATCCACCTGGCCGACAGGATGCGTGGCGGGCGGCGGGATGGTGGTGCGGGTGTCGTCGCGGACGGGGATATTGGCGAGTTCGCGTTTGGCGTCGGTGACGGTGGGGTTCGCCTGGATCTTGCCCATGAGGATGCGAATGAGGGCCGTGAGGGCGATGCGGGCGGTGTTTTTGGTATTGGCCAGGGCGGCGGCGACCGGGGCATTGGCCAGGTCGGCAGAGTAGGCCGTCGTCCAGAGGCCGATGGCAGTGGCGAGCGGGATCACGTCTCCCACGACGAGCCCGTAGCCGGCAGTGTCGCTGGAGAGCTTGGAATTAAAGTTGAGGGCGAAGACGTCGAAATCTTCGTCGGGACGAGGGATGGGATCAGTGGCCATGGTGTTGGGTGTGTTTTTGGGTGTTGTTGTGGTTTGGGTGGTGGGGACCGAAAGCCGGCGGCGGGGACTATAATTACTGGACTGAAAAACGCGTTTTTGAGCCGTGTTTTGTTGATAATGAAGGAGTTGCGCCCCGCTGGGGTGAATGGCAACGAGCGGCTCATTGCCATTCGCGAGCAGTCCGTTGCCAGCCACGAGCGGTCCGTCGCCAGCAACCAGTGAGCCGTTGCTGGTCGCGATTTGCCCGTTGCCAGCCGCGAGCCGCCCGTTGCCAGCCGCGGACGACTGGTTGCCAGCAACGCGGAGCCCGTTGCTGGCCACCGCTCTCTGTTGCCATTCGCGAAGCACTCGTTGCCATTCGCCGGGAACTCGTTGCCATTCGCGAATGCCGCGCGGCCCTTCCCTGCCCGCCCGGTGGGTCCGGCGGCATCAATCAGAGACTGCGTTGACAGGGTTGCGCTCATATTGAGCGGGAACCTGACAGTCAGGGCGCGGACCGTCAATGTTTTTCCAGGAAAGTTGTGAGCGCGGATTTGACGGCTGCCAGGCTGTGGATCGGCGCGGGTCAGAAATAATTTCCGGCAACGGCTCTACAGGGACTGGAGGAACGAGACGAGGGCGGAGCGGTCGTCTTTGCTGAGGGACTTGAAGGACTCGCGGGCGGCGATGGCTTCACCGCCGTGCCAGAGAATGGCTTCAGTGACGGAGCGTGCGCGCCCATCGTGAAGGAAGAAGGCGTTGCCGTTCACCGTGGCGTTGAGGCCGAGACCCCACAGCGGAGCGGTGCGCCATTCGGTGCCGGTGGCTGCGCCATCGGGCCGGGCGTCGGCGAGGTCGGGGCCCATGTCGTGGATGAGGAGATCGGTGTATGGATGAATCATCTGATCGCGCA
>JANOZA010000906.1:0-9599 GCA_031429155.1 Verrucomicrobiota bacterium
GTGCCTTTTTACGTGGCGCTGCCGGTTTCCACTTTCGATCTCAGCATCGCGGACGGTATGGCCATTCCCATAGAGGAACGAAGCGCTGATGAGGTGCTGCGCATTGAGGATGGAGAGGGCGGCATAACAGTATGTGCGCCCGGCACGCCGGCGGCGAATCCCGCGTTCGACATAACACCTGCGCGACTGGTCACGGGGCTGATCACGGAGCACGGGATCTGTGCGGCCACAGAAGAGGGGATCCATGCATTGCTGCGGGAATCGTGTTCGCATCCGGCGGCGGAATGACTATGCTGACGACATCACCATGAACCCCGAAGACTCGATCCAGCTCTGCCTGCGCGGCTCGCTCATTCTTGCCGATCCCTCGCTGCAGGACCCCAATTTTCACCGCACCGTGCTGCTGCTAACGGAGCACCGGCACGATGAGGGCGCGCACGGCTACGTGTTGAACCGTCCGCTGGGGAAGCTGGCGGGGGAGTTGCTGGAGGGGCCGGAATTCAAACGACTGGCGGATGTGCCGGTGTTTGTGGGCGGCCCGGTGAGTCAGGAGCAGCTCACGTTTGCCTCGTTCGCCTGGCAGGACGATCCGGGCACAGTGGTGTGGACGACGCACCTGACGCGCGACGATGCCGTGCTGCGTAAAGAGAAGGGTGAGACAGTGCGTGCTTTCCTCGGCTACGCCGGATGGGCGGGCGGGCAGCTTGAGAATGAACTCAAGCAGCGATCATGGATCACGTGCCGGCCGGAAAAAACGATACTCAAGCCTGACAACGCTGAGGGGCTCTGGGGTGAACTGCTCACGAGCATGGGGCCGTGGTATCACTTGCTCTCGCGGATGCCTGATGACCCGGGGCTGAATTGAGAGGGTCAGAATTTGATGCGCACGGGCTTCGAGTCCGGAGCAGGGAAGCGCATGATGCGGCGTGGCTCGCGTCCGTAGCCAGTGACTTCCATGCGGTCGGGGAAGATGTCCACGCGGGCATAGCTGTTTTGCATGGTGTCCACCATGCCGCGGAAGTTGAGAAAGTGGACGCCGTAGCGGGCGGCGTAGTTGCCGTCGTGATTGTGACCGTTCCACCATGCGGCGATGATGTCCTTGTTCTGCTGCACGATTTCGAGAACGGCCTCCGTGTCCCAGAGAACATGGGCGTCGAGGGGAAGCAGCGGATAGTGGCAGCAGAGGACGACGCGTTCGCCGGCCTTGCGGGCGAGGGCGAGTTCGGACTTGAGCCACTCGATCTGCGCCGCGCCGAGGCCGCCGTTGTATTCGGCGAGTTTGCGTTTGGAGGCTTTCGCGAATGCCTCTGCGGCTTTGTGCTCCGGGGATGAGGGCAGCGAGGAAAAAAGGCTGACGACATTCCCGTCGAGCATGATGAAACGCCAGCCGCTGCGGGTGAAGGAATAGTGCGGGGCTTTCATCCCGAGGAGCTCCGGCACCTTTGCCTTGAGGGATGCAGCGATGTCGTAGTCGTGATTTCCGGCGACGTGATAGAGTGGCATTTTCGCTTTGGCAAAAATGGGCATCACGACGGCGTAGCTTTTCTCGTCGCGGTCCACGGCGTCGCCGAGGTGCATCATGAAGTCGAGGTCGCCCATCGCATTGAGATGGCTGATGGCGGCCTCGAGCTTGCGCGGAGACTCGCGGTAGAAGCGTTTGCTCTTCGGCGGAGTGTCGGCGTCGGCATACTGGCAGTCGGTGAGGATCCCGGCGCTGAGGATGGGGCCGCCGGGGGGCTTCTCAGCGGCGCGCGCCGTGCCGGCGATAACGCCCGCGCCGAGGAGTCGGAGAAAGCGCGCTCGGTTGATGCTGGCCTCAGCCCATGATTCGCGGTCTCCACTCATGTGCTAAAAGTCAATGTCGTCCTCGGCGTTGCTGCCACGGCGTCCTCCGCGGTATTCCTCCTGGCGTCGCGGGCGCCCGCCACGATCACGTTCGCCACCGCCCCGGTCGTCGGGCACGCGATCAGGCCGCGGACGATCAGAACGCGGTGCCCCGCCGCCGCCGGCATAACCGCCGGGACGCTGGTCGCTTCGATTTTCCCCGCCGTTGGAGCCGGATGCCGGTGCCTCGCTGCCGTCTGCCAGTTGGATGCGCCAGGCCTGGACGTTGACGTAGTATCGTCCGTTGTGCTCGCCTCCGCGAAGATCGAATGCGAGCTTCACCCGCTGGCCGATCTTGAACTTGTCGAGCAAGGCGGTCTTGTCTTTGACGAGTTCCATTTTGATATCCTGCGGATACTTGTCGTCGCCGATGGTGATGACGAACTCACGCTTGGTGAATCCGCTGCCAAAGGTCTGGGTGTCCAGGATGACCTTGAGAGTGCCTTCAATTTCAAATGACATTGTCTGTATGAGAAGCCCGCCGGGTTGAGGAGACGGTGCGGTGGATTTTGCTCAATGGGTGCCGGAGTTGCAATCTGCTTCTTTGCGGTGTCAGAAAAATTTGCATCGCGGGTTTTTCCTGTTTGGCGGCGGGGACTTCCGCTCCTGGGCATGGATCGAATTTGCCTTTTGCTGCGTGAAAGTTTCCGGCACCGTGCAGTCATGAATGACAGCTACACACAGCGCTTCGGCGGCATGGGGAGGCTTTACGGACGACAGGGAATGGAGCGCCTGGCGTCTGCGCATGTGTGCGTGATTGGCGTCGGCGGCGTTGGTTCCTGGAGTGTAGAGGCCCTGGCGAGGTCGGGTGTGGGAAGGCTGACACTTCTGGATATGGACGACATTTGTATCACGAATACGAATCGCCAATTGCCGGCGCTCTCGAACACGCTGGGCCGGACGAAAGTGGAGGTGCTGGCAGAACGAGTCCGGCTGATTCATCCGGAGTGCGAGGTGGATGCCAAAGTGGAGTTCCTGCTCCCGTCCAATGCCGACAGACTGCTGAAGGAGCCATTCGACTTTGTAATAGACGCGGTGGACCGCGTGACGATCAAAGCCCTCATCATCGCACGCTGTCGTGCCGCCGGGTCGCCGGTCCTCACGGTGGGAGGTGCTGGAGGACGCCGCGATGCCACGGCAGTTCGCTGCGCGGACCTTGCAAAGTCCGGGGGGGATGAACTCCTGCGCCTCGTGAGGCGGGAGTTGCGGCGGGAGTATGGATTTCCGTCAGGCGAAGGCGTAAGCTTCGGCGTGCCCTGCGTGTATTCAGCAGAGCCGCGGGTCTTTCCATGGAGCGATGGCATCTGCCGCACGGAGCCCGAGGCCGGAGAGAGCTTGAAAATGGATTGCGCGACGGGATTCGGTGCCGCCACCTTTGTCACCGGAGCGTTTGGATTCGCCGCCGCCGGGGAAGTAGTGCGCCTTATTGCCGGCGGTGGCGGAGCATGAAAACTAAACGCCGTCTTTCGCTGCGGCCATGAATTCGTGGATCGCTGCGGCCGGGTTGGCGCTCCTCATCAGGCCTTCTCCCACGAGGATCGCGTTTGCGCCCCATTCATACAACTGACGCGCCTCCTCCGGGGTCTTGATGCCGCTTTCGCTGACGAGAATCAAATCCTCCGGCACCTCTTCGCTCAGTTCTTCCGTCGTGTGCAGGTTCACTTCAAATGTCTTCAGGTTTCGGTTATTGATTCCGATGATGCAGGCATCCGTCGCCAGTGCGCGGTCCATCTCTGCGCGGTCATGAACCTCCACCAGCGCGTCAAGCTGACATCCCGCCGCCACCTTCAAGAGATGCACCAGTTCCTGCTGTGTCAAAACCGCGACGATAAGTAAAATCGCATCCGCGCCGGCCACCACACTTTCATAAATCTGCACTTCATCCACGATGAAATCCTTCCGCAGCAACGGAGCAGTTGTCTGCTCCCGGATGCGCGCAAGGTAGCTCAGGTGCCCCTGAAAGAATTTCTCATCCGTCAGCACCGAGATGGCGCTCGCGCCACCGCGGTCATAAGCTGTCGCCACCGCCACCGGGTCGAAATTCTCCGCGATCACCCCCACTGAGGGCGAGGCCTTCTTCACTTCTGCTATGACCGCCAAATGTTCCGATCCCTGATGAAGGGCCGCATAGAACGAACGAAAATCATTTCGTTCCAGCGCCGCATGGCGCAGTTTCTCAGCCAACGGCGCGAGGCGCGCCACTTCCGTTCGTTTTTGGGCGATAATTTCGTCGAGCTTATTCATGGGTAGGTTACAAAGGGGCGCGGAAGAAAAGGAAAATGCTGCTTGCGCAAAGGGGGAACTTTGAAATAGTCGCGCCGCGCTGCCGGTTGGCGGCTGTCATGCGGGTGTAGCTCAGGGGTAGAGCACTTCCTTGCCAAGGAAGATGTCGCGCGTTCGAATCGCGTCACCCGCTCCATGTCCCTACTTGGAGGCATGGGACTCGTTCAAGGGTCTGCGGAATATGGAAAATGCGGCTTTCTTTAACGTTTGTGGAATAAAGCTTGTAAATCCCAGCTTTGACCCCATCAATGCCCCGCTTTCTAAGTAATCTTAACTAATCCCGACCATGCTCCGCGTCCTCGTTGGTATCACCCTTTGCGTCGCCCTCGTCGTCGCATTCCTCCTCTCCACCACAATGGCTGACCCGCTTCCTTTGGGGGCCGCTGCTCCCACACTCAAGTCCCTGGATGAGAACGGCAAAGAGGTGAATCTCGACGAAATATTCAAGAAGGGAGTCACTCTCGTCTATTTTTACCCAAAAGCCGACACGCCAGGTTGCACGAAGGAGGCCTGTGCGCTGCGGGATAAATGGGAAGACGTTCAAAAAGCCGGAGTGACTGTCATCGGCGTGAGCATGGACAAGCCGGAGGCACAGAAGGCATTCAAAGAGAAGTACAAGTTGCCCTTCACCCTGCTCGCCGACTCAGAAGGCGTGGTGGTGAAGGCATTTGGAGTTTCCATGATCCGCGCGGGATTCCCCACCCGGCAATCGTTCCTGCTGAAGGACGGAAAAGTCGTCTGGCACGACCCTGAGGTGAAGCCGGATACGCACCTCGACAATGTTTTGAAGGCTGTCGCAGCTCTCGGTAAAGCGCCGGCCGTGGAGGCCAAGTGAACCAGGTTTGGTCGTCGCGACCGCTGCAGCGAAAGGCGGTTACCTCTGCCCGGTATCGAAGGTGATACCGCTACTGTTGCAGGTCTGGTGAATGACTGTGAATAGGTTGCTCGCTGCCTCCGTCGCAGGGCGGTCCCCGCCCCTCACTTACTATCGCCAACCTGTCATGAACTCACGTCTGCTTCTCTGCCTTATCCTGTTTGCCGGGCTGATACTTTCCGGCTGTAAAAAATCGGAACCGGAAGCCCCTGTCACTCCGTCCGGAAAACCCCAGGCTGCCCGCCCGGTCGAGCCGCCGACACCCGTGCCGCCCCCAGTGCCCGCGGGCCCGTCCGAAAGCGAACGCAGACTCGCGCAGCAGCTCCGGGAGACGCAGACGCGCCAGTTGGAGCTGGAATTGAAGTTGGAGGAGGAGAAACTCGCGCGCACTGAGGCTGACATCGCGAAGGAGCAGAGTCTTTTGAAAAAAGAACGCGAAGCATTGTTGCTGGAACAGCAGCTGGCAGCCGCAAAGACCGCCCCGCAGTCTTCGGAAGCCGACGCGCGGGAAAGTCAAACGGACTATCAGCAGTTCTACGACGACCTCGCACCCTACGGATCATGGTATGATTCGCCGGACTACGGCTACGTCTGGCAACCAACGGTTTGCGTGACGGACAACTACTGGCGTCCCTACACGATCGGCTCGTGGGCGAATTGCGACCAGGGCTGGGCGTGGTGTTCCGACGAACCGTTCGGCTGGGCGTGCTATCACTACGGTCGCTGGGCTCAGATTCGCGGCTGCGGCTGGGTTTGGGTTCCGGGTGACCAGTGGGCTCCGTGCTGGGTTTCATGGCGCAGCAATGACGAATACATCGGCTGGTGCCCGATGCCGCCGGAGACGGTGTATAACAGGAACTGCACATACGGCCCCACCATTGATCGCGACTGCGGCATCAATCCCGGCTGCTATGTTTTCGTGGCCGCCAAGCACTTCGACCGTCCCTGCCGCAACTACTGTGAGGCGCCGGTCACGTGTCTTAAGATATGCGCTTCCTCCGTGAACATCACGAATATCGTCATCCATCCAGGTCGCGTGGACTGCCACGGGCCAAAGGTTGACTGGGTAACAGAGCGCGTTCGTCGTCCCGTGCAGCACTACAGTCTGGCCCGCGAGAGCGGACGGGTTGATCGTGAACACCGCACCCACCGCACGGAGAAAGACAAACTCCATTATTATGCGCCAGCCGTTCAGGCTCCGTGGAATTCCAAGCTGGCCCCTGCGCGTCACCATACGCTGGCTAGTCACGAAGTGGTCCGTGCGGACGGCGGGCTGCCGGACAAACTCGCCATCCGTTATAAGACTGAGCGCACAGAGCGCGAAAAAGATGCCCAGAACCTCAAAGGCAGCGCGAAAGCCCTCGTCGAGCGCCAGCAGCGCTTAGCCGAACTGGAACACAGTCGCATCCTGCTCCGCGAGCAAGTCGCGCGTCAGCAGGCAAGTGCCATCGCAACAACCCCTGACAACTCCACTGCTCGCGTCGGACAGCCGGATCGTTCCGGGAAGCCGGACGGCAAGGGAATCGCGCCGCGCGCCGAGCCAGTTACGGAGAAGCCTCAGATCAGCACGGCGGCTCAGCCCGTCCCGGGAACACCCGCTCCCGTCAAGACTCGCGGCGACTTAAACAACAACCGCGAGCAAATTAACCAGCAGCGCGAAGAGCAATCCGCCGCGACCTCCCGCCTCCAGACCGAGAAGAATTCCAAAGACCAGCAGTCCATGCTCCGCGCTCAGATCGAAGAAAAGCGCCGCCAGCAGACGACAATGGAAAACGCCGCTGCTCAGCAGGCCGCCAATGAGCAGCAACGCCGCGCAGTTGAAGCTGCCGCCCGTGCCGATTCCGCCGCCGCCGCCCGGGAGATGGAAAAGCAAACCGCCCTCCGCGCTCAGATCGAAGAAAAGCGCCGCCTGCAGCAGGAGACGCAGAGCGGGCAGTCCAAGTCACAAGCCTTCGCCCGCGATACTGCTATAGAACAGCAGCGCAGCCCCTCCGAAACGCCCGGCCAGGGCATGGACAAACAAGCCGCCATCCGCCGTCAGCAGCAGGATTCGCAAAACCAAAACGACCTCGCCGCAGCGCGGAGCGCCGCCACCGAGCAGCAGCGCCGCATCGCGGAAGGCGAAGCCAAAGCCGAGCAGCAAGCCCGTCAGCGCGAAGCCCTCGAACAGCAGCGCGCCGCCGTAGAGCGGCAAAATCGCCAGGCCGAACTCGCCGCCCGCGCGGAGAAACAGCAGCGCGTAGCCGCGGAAATGCAGCGCCGTCAGGCCGAAGCCGAAACCCGTCAGCGTCAGATGCAGGAAGAGCAGCGCCGCAACGCCGAGGAGCAGCAACAGCGCCGCCAGGAAGCCGAAACCCGCCAGCAGCGAATGCAGGACGAGCAGCGCAAGAATGCTGAAGAACAGCAACAGCGCCGCCAGGCCGAGGAACAGTCGAAAGCTGCCGCCGAGCAGCAGCGCCGCCAGGAAAACGACAATAACGGCAAGGACAAAGGGAAGCGCTGAGCTTCCCCGCGCGCCGCAGCCGCAGCGGAGAAGAACCACTTGTCACTCTCCGGCCAGCGTGCTTCTCTCGCACCGGCCTTCCACCGCCCCCACGCGATATGCTCCACGAATATCTCCCCGTCCTGCTCCAAATCCTCGTCGCCACCGGCCTCGCCGCCGGCATGCTCATCGTGAGCGTCATCATGGGCAAGACAGGCACCACCAACCCTACCAAAGAATCCGCCTACGAATGCGGCATGTTGCCCATCGGCGAAGCCCAGCCCCGCTTCAGCGTCAAGTTCTACATGGTCGCCATGCTCTTCGTCCTCTTCGACATCGAAGTCGTCTTCATGTATCCGTGGGCCGTCGTCTTCCGCGACATGGTCGCCGGCAGCACCATGATCTTCTGGAGCATGGCAGGCTTCGCCGGCATCCTCCTCGTAGCCTATCTTTACGCGCTGAAAAAAGGCGCGCTGAAGTGGAATGACTAACCAGTCATGATCCACCACGTGGCGCTCTACAAGCTCCAGCCCGGCCTCCCGCCGGCCACCCTGGACGACATGATCCGCCGCACCCGCAGCCTCCTCCTCAAGATCCCCGAGGTCCTCACCGTCCGCAGCGGCAAGAGCATCGAGCCCGACTGCGAGTGGCCCTTCTTCGTCTGCCTCGACTTCGAGTCCCTCGCCAAACAGGCCATGTTTCGAGACGACCCCATCTATCTCAAGTTCCTCCTCGAAGTCATCGAACCCTTCACCACCGAAGCCATGCTCATGGACTATGAGATGGAACCAGGGAAAAACGTGAAGTACTCCTGACCCCTCCCAGCTCCGTCATTCCTCATTTTTCATTCGACCAGCATCCCCGCCTGCACCAGCGCAGCGCCCGATTCTGAGAGGCGATAAACTCACTGCCTGCCATCCTCCGCCAGCGCCTCCCGCACCACCAGCCCCGCCCGGAGCAGCGCCTGAAACCGACGGCTCACCACCTGCCGCGAAATCCCCAACCGCCGCCCCGCCTCCCCCAGCGACACCGCCCGCTCCTGCGCCAACAGCCTCGCCATCTCCCAGCGCCCCGCCTCAGCCAGCGCCCAATACGCCTCCACCGCCCGCCCCGGCCCCGCAGCCGGCGCAGCTTTCAGCTCCCGACGGATTGGCCAGCGTTCCATGCCCCTCGCATACCCCATCGCCCGTCCATCTGCAAGTTTCGACTCCCAAAAAGCCGTCTTCCCCGGGAAAACCGCCGCCTTCGCCTGACCGGAGCCATTTCCCGGTTCAAAAAGTCGTTTCCGCCCCCGGCTGATCGCCAACACTGGGCCTCTAAATGCCAATATTGTATCCCATGGTGGCGACATGAGGTCACGAGGTTGAGAAATTGTATCCCATGGTGCCGCATGCTGATGAGGAAAAAATAGAACCCCACCCCATAACCAAAAACCGCCCGCACACAAACTTTAGGACACTCCCCCCGCCCCTGTCGAAACAGCGACGGATGACAGGAATTCATGCCAATATGCAGACTTCTCGACAAAATTGCCCCACCTTGCGCCAAAATGCAAGCTCTTTTCGGTAAAATAGTCACCTTGCGCGCCAAAATATCCACCCGACGCGCCAAAATATCGCCCGGAATTGACAAAATGCCCGATATTTCCCTGAATCCCCCCGTTATGGGCATCAATCCGACCGAAACTCCCATAACTAGTCCACCCATGAGGCCGGATCAGCCCTCCATTTGAGCGTGTTCTGGCTGCGGGGCGGTGCATGGTGGCTATTCGATGAGTGTTCGCGAGCCTTTCTCCCCTCCACCGGCCCACTCCCGCAGCCGCCCCCGCGTCTCCTCGTCCAGCGCAGGGCATTTTCTGATGTCCACACGCCTCAGCCCCGCCGGCAATGGCCCGAGGCGCACCAGCCTTTCGCACGTTTGTACTGCTAAACCTAAAAAGGAAAATGGGCACTGCTTTCCCTCGTCCTTTTGGCAGGACGATGGCACGCCGTCGGGATGGAGGCAGAGAGGCTGAAGTTTCATCCGCTGAGCAGGGGTTCGGCCCCGCCGGGCAGGCCGGGTAGCCATTTTCCTCCC
>JANOZA010000907.1:0-8501 GCA_031429155.1 Verrucomicrobiota bacterium
CGACGAAGCGCCCGAGCTGCCCCCCGAGATAGGCGCCGAGCATCGCAGCGACGCCGAAGGTCACGCCGACCTTGAAGCGCACCCTTCCCCGCAAGGCATGCACCGTCGCGGCGACAGCGCTCGACGCTGTGGAGCCGTGGAAGCTTAAAGGCATGCACCCATTTTGCCTGCCGGACCTGCCCGCCCGCACCACGAGTGTCGCCTTCCCCGCCTGTCCCGCGAAAGGTCTCGGCATGAGTGTGCTGGTGAAGTCATTTCCGAATATTCAGTGGTCCGGCGAGGCGCGTGTCGCCGTCCGCGCCGACAACGGCCCGGCGCGTCCAGTCGTCGAAGGCGGCCTCACGATCCGTGTGGATGGACGCGAACGCACGGTCAGTGACTGGCGTGCCTTGCGCGGCATCTTCCCGCTGCTCGGCATGGTGGATGAACTAACGAAAACAGTGAATGCCGTCGCCGAATTGACCTCTCCGCTGCATTCCCGCGGGCTCGACAGCAGTCGGCTGCAATGGCGCGAGCCGTTCCGCTGGGACCCCATGCCGTCGCTCGCCGTCCAGGTGGAGTCACGGCTCTTTGAACAAACGGCGTCCGGACTGCTCGGGCATTTCCTCAATGTCAGGATCACCGGTGAACCGCTCGCGGGTGCGACCGGAGAGGCGAATGTGCTGCCCATTCTAATGACGAATGCCGCCGCAGAGAAAATGCTGACGCCTATCACCGGCGGACAGCGCGTCAGCATTGCTGAACTCAGCACCCGTTGCGGCGTCTATCTCGTTGCCGAAGGCCGCTGCAGCATCATCGCGGCGCTGCGTTCATCGCGACCACTGGAAGCCATGACTCAGCGGTTCACCTCGCACGGTGAAGTCAGCTTTTCTCTCGAAGCCCGCAGCGAAGCGGAATACGACAGCCTCATCGTCAGCAGCACCGCCGCCACCAAAGCGAGCGAAGGCGCACGTCTCTCCGTCGCCTTTGAAGCCCCGCCGGAATCCCCGCTGCCCGAACCGCGTGATCGCAAAGTCAAAGCCCAGGCGGCGTTCACCGGTCTGCATTTTCATGGCATCGAACGGATCAGCGGCGGCGTGCGCGTCCGTCCGTGGTCGCCACCGCCCGCCGGGGAAGACGAGCCCGCCCCGCCAAAGCCAGTCTCCGTCCTCCCCGCCCGCATGTGGCCCGCCGGCAGCAAGGCTGGCGAACTCGAACCCGTCCCATGGTGCCATGAGTGAAGCCAAACTGCTCCTCCATCCGTCCGATCAGCCGGTCTTCCGTCTGCTTGTGGACGTCCGCGGCTGCGTCTGCGAGTTGCGCCTCAACGACGTGCCCGTCTGGTCCAATGCCGGCGGCCTCGCCGCACGTGCTGTTTTGTCAGTGAATGAATGGCTGTTCTCCGGAGAGAACGACTTCACGCTCCACCTGACCGCCCCTCCCGGCACGGAAGTCGAGCCAGGCACCCCTAGCATCCTGCCCGATACCGCCGTCGTCAGCGCTACGCTCTTATATAAGCGCAGCCGGGCTCCGTGGCTCGCCATGCAGGAACTCTACCCGGTCACTTACCGCCACGACGAGGACTTCAAGAATGCCGGTATCTTCAATCCGCATCCCGACATCCCTGTTCATGTGGAGCCGCCCCCTGCCGTCGAGGAATCCGCCCCCGATCCTGCTCCCGATCCCTCTGCGCCAGTCATCATCCACCCCGGCGAAATGGCCGCGCTGCCGATCACGCCGATCCCGTGCGACTGGAATGAAACACGCACCGGCATCCGGATTGGCCTAACCGTCAAGTTGCCCACCGCCTGGCCTCTCTGTCCGTGGGTCCGCGCGCTCGACCTCACCGCCATGCCCGGCCTCGACTACACCGTAAGCCGCCTCGTCCGCTCGCTGAGCGATGCGCTTCAACGCCGTGACTGGCCCGGCCTCCGGCGCCTCTTCGCCGACCGTCGCGCCGCTCTCCAGACTGCCTACTATCTCAATGAAGCCGCGGCTGACGAAGCGCTAGTCTTTCCCGCGCTCCTCAAAGCCCCCGAGACCAAAGTCGCCACCGTTGATCCTCAATCCATCCGCGGCCAAATCTGCGGCGGTGGCCGGCTCCTCCGCGCCGTCACTGGCGACCGGAATTCGCCGGCGATCACTCTTCAGTGCCCCACCCTGGGTTGTCAGGCCGACATCGAAACCCTCTGGCTCAACACCGGCCAGGAATGGCGCTTGGCTCGGTGAACCCGTCGCCGCGCGAGCAGCGCTCCGGCGGCGGCGAGGGTAAGCGTCGCTGTACCGGGCTCAGGGCAACCGGGCGAGAGCACCAGTGATCCCAGGCTTCCCACGAATACTTCGGCATACGTATCTATCGCCGGGGTGGCTATCGTAGCATTCACGGACGGATTGGAGGGCATGAGCCATGTGGTGGCGCTGAAAATTCCCATCTGAGTCGAGGATCCCATAGTAGCCTGATCAAAGATCAGGAGGAAGAACCTGCTGCCGGCCGGAACACCATTGCCAGGATCGAGAGTATTTGGAGGAGCCGCGGTGGGGGTGACACCAGTGATGGCTCCAAAAAGCCTGCCGGATTGAGGGATGCCGCCCACCGTTCTGGTATAGAAACCGGGCTGCGTGGAAGGCGTGCCCAGTCCGGGCAGTCCTTCTCCGAGAGGCACAAAATTCGAATTGATGTACGAAAATATGCCAGAGGGTGAGACGTGGGAGCAATCCAGCCTCAAGGGGTCGAAATCCAGAAAGTAACCAATGCGTACGAGGCCTGACCCGTTTGGCATCAGCTGGCCGGAAGATGTAACCACGACGTTTCCTTCGCTGCCGGTGAAATCCGTAAGTATGATGACGGATGCATCCGCTGTGCGGGTGACGAGCAGCGTGCCAAGTAAGGAGCAGATCAGGAGTTTCATGCGGAGAATCTTGTCGGTCCGGCGACCGTCAGTCCATCACAAAATTGTGCGGGAATCGCGAGGCAGGTACGCAAATTCAGTCCCCGGCGCGCCAGAGGTGGAAGGCGGGGGTGCTGCCGTGGATGAGAGTGCGGCCATCGGCGGAGAACTGGAGGAATTGAACGTTGCCGCTGCCGCTGCCTGACAATTCGGCGAGGAAGCGGCCGGAGGGTACCTGCCAGAGGGAGACTTTCTTGTCCGCGGAGGTGGCGAGCGTGCGGCTGTCGGGAGAGAAGGCGGCGTGATCGAACGGCGGGCCGCGGAGTTCGGTGAGCGTGCCGCCGGCAAGCGCGAAAAGTACGCCGGCGCGCGGAGCCTGACCGCCGGAAATGACGGCGTGGCGGCCATCGGGAGAGAAGGCGGTCTGCCCGGTGACGGCTCCGGCATTCAATGAATGCACAAGCCTCCACGCGCCGGCCTGATGTTGCCAGAGGTCCATCTGGCCCGCGCCGTCCGCGGCGGCGAGCCACGTGGCATCGGGGCTGAAGTCGAGGCGGCAAACTTCGCGCACCTTGCCGGTGAAGTCGGTCAACTCTGCGCCGGTGTCAGGATCGTGCAGCGCGATGCGGCCTTTCAGATAACCGAAGGCCATCGCCCTCCCGTCCGGCGCGGGCGAGACGGCGAGCGCACCTCCTTTGAGTTTTGCAGCGAGCAAAATCCTGAAGCGCTCCAGGCGAACCGCGGCCTCCGGCTCCCGGACAAGACGCGCGAAATATCCGCCCGCGCCGTGCGGCGCTGCTTGCCGGCTCCAGGTGCCATCCACGCTGCTGCGCGCGCTGCGCAGGCACTCATAAGTCTCGACGAGTGCGAAGCTCGGCGCGCCGGTTATCGGTGTTCCCGTGGCGATGTCCCATTGCCGCAGGCGTCCCTCGTTCATCCCCGCGATGGTCCGGCCATCGGTGCTGAGGAAGCGCGGGCCATCATCGAGCACAATGCGGATGGGCGGCGCATCGGGACGCCAGGGTTTCCACAGTCGCGCGGTGCCGTCGGTGCCGGAGGTGACCATCCAGCGGCCATCGCTGGAGAAATCCAGGCCGTGGAGCGGCCCCGCATGGCCGCGCAGCACGAACGACTCCAGCCAGTTCTCCGTGTTGAAGAAATGGATCGCGCCGTGCGCGGTGCCGACGGCGAAGAGTTCCTTGTCCGGCGGCGGGCTGATGTGCGCGAGGTCCGGGGGTCCGTCGCGCGGCGGGAGGAATTTCACGCAGTGCGCAAAGCCCGACGGCGGCGGCGCGGGGACGAAATAGCAAGGGCGGTCGTCATCGGGCGAGGGCGTGGTGTGCCAGGCGGCGAGGTCCACGCCGTTGAAGACATTCGCCACCAGACTGCTGTCGCCGGAAAAGGTGAGGCTGTTCCAGTGGCCTGCGTGCGAAATGGCGAACGGCTGTCCGTCACTGCCGGGCACTGCCTGCCAGGTCGCGGAGTCCAGCACGGTGGCCGGACAATCCTGCGGCCAGGGGGGCACCTCATGCGCAAGGAAGCGTGCGCCATCGCGCGAGTAGCGGCCATACTGTGCGGTGCCTGGCAGCCGGTGCGGCGCGGCGGACGCGTCGTCGTAAACATCCAGGCTGCGCGCGCCGCCTTTCGTTTCGATGCCTACGACAAACTGCCGCCCGCGCGGCGCGAAGGCGACATGGACTGCGCGGCCTGCGATCTCGCGCAGCGGCTTGTCGGGCACGGCAGCGCCGGCAGGCACCGACCACAGGCGTATCACTTCTTCCTCGATGGAACCGGTGGCCAGCAGGGTGCCGTCCGCGGACCACGCGAGCACAGGCACGGCCGCGCCGTGAGCCTGCCAGCGCAGCGCCGGCGTTTCATCGCCGGGACGTTGGATGGTGACGAGGCCGCGCTCGTCGCTAAGCGCGATGCGGTGCTGCGCGGGATCGAACTGCGCCTGGCGGATGCGGCGCGCTCCCTTGTCAGGCCCGGCGAGGATGCGGACTTCATCGCCGCGGAGGCGGTCACGGAAGTGATACCACTCGAAGCCGCGCAGATCCGCCGCGCCGGCAGCGGGCCGGCAGCCGTCGAGCAGCGGACCGGCGATCTGCGGCAGGCCCATTTCGATGGCGCGGCTCGCCTGAAAGATGTCTGCGGCATAACGCTCCTGCGTGGCGCGTTCGGTGATGTGCGTTTCACTTTCCACACGCGCGCGATAGGCGGCGAAGAACCACGCCGCGCCCGCGGGCACGATGATCGCCAGCGCCAGCAGGGCTGCCAGCGCCGGGCGGCGGCGCGTCCATTTCACCAGCCGCTCCAGCGTGCCGACGGGACGCGCGTGGATCGGTTCGCCGCGCTGCTGGCGGTCCAGATCATCGGCCAGCGCGGCGGCGGAGGCGTAGCGGCGCGCGGGGTCTTTTTCCAGACAGCGGAGCGCGATTGTTTCCAGGTCGCGGTCCACCTGCGGATGAATGGACGAAGGTCGCGGTGCTTCCTCACTCAATGCGCGGCGCATCGTTTCCAGCGGCGTGGGCGACGCGAACGGCGGCTGCCCCGCGAGCCATTCGTAGAGCATCGCGCCCAGACTGTAGATGTCCGCGGCGGTCGTTGCGTGGCTCGATTTTCCCGACGCCTGCTCCGGCGCCATGTAGTCCGGCGTGCCCATCGCCGCGCCGCTCATCGTGAGGCGCGTGCCGGCATCCGCCCGCAGGGCGAGTCCGAAATCCGCCACGCCCGGTTCGCCCGCGGCATCGAGGAGAATGTTCGCCGGCTTCAAGTCGCGGTGCAGCACACCGCGCTCGTGAGCATAGTGAATGGCGCGCGCCACTTTGCTGAAGAGCGCCGCATCCGGCCGCCGCGGCGCGCGCTGCATCGCCTCCGTCAGCGTGCCGCCCTCCATGAGCCGCATGGTGAAGAAAAGCTGCCCGTCCACTTCCCCCGCATCATAGAGCGGCACGATGTGCGCGTGCTCCAGTCCCGCGACCGCCTCCGCCTCCGCACGAAACCGCCGCCCCACCACCTCGCCCGCCAGATGCGGCGCGGCGATCATCTTCAACGCCACCATCCGCCCCGCCGCGCGCTGCCTCGCGAGATACACCACGCCCATCCCGCCGCGCGCGATGACGGAGAGCAGATCATACTCCCCAAACGCCCCCGCCGCCGGAGCGTCCGGTACTTCCTCCACCGCCAGCGCCGCCTCCAGCGCACACGCCGCGCAGCACTCGTCCGCAGAGGAAGCGAGAGCCGTGCCGCATCGCGGACAAAGAGGAGAGGGCATGGCGCATTGAGCACCACGCTCCCCTCACAAGGCAAGAATTGATTTGGCGAAATACCTCAGCGGCACCATTTCGTGTAGCCGGGCATGGCGAAGACGTTGGCTACCCTGCCGGCGGTGAGGATGGTGGAGTTCGTACCGCCGCCGGCCCAGGGGTTGCCGGAGAAGGATAAGGCCGGGGGGATAAAGACGCCGGTGTAGTTGGGCATGGCCATGACGAGGGGCTGCGAGACCGGGTTGAGCAGGGAGGTGCCGAGCGTCCAGTTGCCAAAGGAGGAGCCGGCGGGCCGGGCTGGCTGGGGTACGAGGTTCCAACTCGAGTGCAGCGGAATGCAGAGCTTGTTCTGCCGCACCCGCGCGGCAAAGGAGGGGCTGAGCGCCCCTGCTTTCCTCCGAATGATGAGCACGCGGTCCGGCGGGATGGTGACATTCACCGCGGGATCGAAGTTCTCGTCGTACCACTCCGAGCCGTCGAAAAAGATCGTGCGGACCGTGCCGGTCATGTTGTGGTGGATCATCACTTCATCCGCCGTGCCGGGATCGCTGCCCGCGAGCAGCCCGGCGGTATTGGTGACGCCGAGAAAACTGCCGATGGTGACGTGCCGCCGGATGATGAATTCCTTCCCCACCGGCGCGACCGCAGTGAAGTCCGTGGTGACGCTGAGGGTGGTCGCCGTGTTGCCGGTGATCTCCGCCCGGCATCCTTCGCCGGTGCCGGCAGTGCCCAGTTCCACGTAGTAGCCACTGGCGAATGCTCCTGCTGTCCAGCTCGCGGTGGAGAACGTTAGGGTCGTCGGCGTGACCGCCGTGAGCGTCCGGCAGTCCGTCCACGCATGGACGAGCGCCGGGGCGAGGTAGTTGTCTCCCGGGACCAGCGGGAAGGTGATGGTGGCGGACGGTTCCACTGGCAGGGCTGCCCGGGAGGTGATCGCGGTCAGCAGAAGGGCCGCGCTGGTGAGGATGGATGTTGCTTTCATGCACAGTGTTCTAAACCGGACCCGGGTGAACGATTCCGTCCGGGTGGTAAAAGTTTTTTTGCCGCGCGGCGAATCGTTCGGCGGGCGGCGGTTTAGGAAGCGGTGTCGGGCGGCATGAAGCCGCTCGGAAAACCATCCACTGCACTCCATGAAACAAACTCTACGCTTCCTCCTGCTGCTGGCGGCACTGCTGCTGCCGGTGTTCACTCCCCGCGCCGCGGCCCAGACTTACAACCACCATGACCGCCAGGTTTTGACCGATGCCCTCCCCGCCATGCCCCGTTTTGCGGAGTTAAGCAAAGACGGCATGGCCGTGGACCAGTACCGCGTCGTCTATTCCGCCGGGTATCAGGATTTTATTCCCGTCCCTCCACTGGTCGCTCCCGCCGGACGGCGTGGCGTGGTCCTGGTTCATGCGCCCTCGATGGCTTACATCGGAAAATTCGTCAGCCTGGAGTCGGACAGTGTCTATACCGGCATCGCGGTGAAGGCCACGGGCCTGGAGATTTGGGTGGTGGGCACTCGCCTGATATCCACGACCAATCCCCAGTGGTTTTGCGAGCGGTGGAAGCCGGCCACAGGAGCACCCGGCACCTGGACCAGAACGCATGTGAAGAATGCCGCCACCGTGCCCGGGATCGGAGGCGGCGCCAGTTTCGGCGGCAGCATTCAGCGCTATTCGATGGGGGAGTTTCTTGTCTCCGGCTCCTGGACCGCGGGAAGCACCGGCGGGTCCGGGCCGTCGAAGCTCTTCGCCCGGGCGCTCCGGAATTCCAATCTCTCGCTCGTCTGGAGCACCGCGCCTCCGGTGTCGGAAATCAACGCCGCCGGAAGGCTCGGCGGGCTGGATGGGCAAACGTTCGCGTGGGGCCGTGATGTCTTTCGCTGGCATCCGCGGGCCTTCCTCAGTTCCATGAGCGATGCCCGGTTCTATCTGGGCGGTACGATCGGCGGGGATATTTGGGTGAACCGCTTTCATCGCTGGGATGGGCACCCGAGCCTGTCATTCAACAATGGGCCTCCGGTGTCGTGGACCACGCCGGTGCTGCCGGATCTCATGACTGCCCTCATGGGCCTGCCGGACAGTGGAGTCTATATCTGCGGGGTGAGTCAGAATCCCGACCAGGGATTTCTCTACTCCTGGACGCGCGGCACCCCAGGCAGCCTCACTGTGCCGCGTGCCGGTGTGATGCCGTATCTCTTCGGCCCGGACACGGGCGTGTATGATGTGAAGGTGCAAACCGTGGGGCCGCTCACGCACATGTTTGTGGGCGGACGCTCGACCGCGATGGGCGGCGGCTGGGTGTGGCACTTCGATCACACCGGCCCCACGGGAGCTGCGGCCCCCGCCATCAGCACCTGGCCCTTTCTCCCCTATGCGGCGTC
>JANOZA010000908.1:0-1975 GCA_031429155.1 Verrucomicrobiota bacterium
GCAGGTTTACTCCACCACTTCGTAAATCGTGTCGCCCAGCGTGAACTCCACGCTCGTGCCCAGCGCGAGCCAGGACTTCAATTGCGGCTGCTGCTTCAACAGATCAAAATACTCCGCCGAGCCGAACGTCACGCGGACGCGTTTCATCTCAGTCTTTTTCTGCACGTCGGAATCAATCCACTTGCCGCTGTTTTGGAAGAAAGTTTTGCCACCGGCGAAACGGCTTTGCTGTTCAATGGCTTGAGCCTGGCTGACCCGCCGCCCCGCCACCGCAGATTGTCCCCCGCCGGTGCTGCTGTAGCTGTAGGGCTGACCCGCCGGGGCCGGACTGGATTGGGGCGCAAAGCGCAACGACTCCACATTCCCCGACACGATAGCCGGAGCCGAAGCTTCGGCTGATTTCAGCGCTTGGAGCGAGCGAGCGTCCGCCACCGCGCCATTGCCAGCCTTCTCGTCCTTGAGCTTGTAAAAACGATCCACGCCCGAAGCCTTGTCGAGACCGATGCGGCTTCTCTCCAGCGTCTGCGGCATGGTCTGCATCGAGAGCGGCACTTTACGACGCTGTTCGTCTTCGAGAATCAAGTAGGCCGTGAAGGGCGTCACGATGCCGTATTTGCGGGCCAGTTCCGTCACCTCGTCCTTCAACTCCTTGCTCTCGCCGCGCAGCCGAATCTCATCCAGCAGGTAGCCCACGCGGCGCGTGGCCCAGAGGCGCGGGATGAAATCATGCTCCGCCGACTCGGCCGGGAACTTCACATCGTAGGCGAACTTCTTCGTGGCCCCGCTCGCTCCGCCCTCGATGCTGCCTTCGATCTGAATGGCTCCGTCGCCGCTGCCGGAATAGCGGCCCGCCACCAGCAACTGCTCGCCCTTGAACAAATCCGGCAGCGGCGCGGGATAAGTCTTGGTCACGCGCACGGACTCGGGAAATTTCAACGCCGGACTGGTCAGCACCGGTTCTTTGATCTTGGTGAAGAAGCTCGAGACCTTCACCTCGATGTCCTCCTCCGGCAGCACGTAGGTGCTGAACGCCTTGGTGTCCTCGGCAATTTTATCGAGCAGATGCGTGTTCACGTCCGTGCCAAGGCCGAAACAAAAGATGCGCGTCAGCCCGGTCTTCGACTTGATGGCATTCTCCAGAATGTGCGTCTCGTCGATGTCGCCGACGGTCGGACGTCCGTCGGTGAGGAAGACGAGAACGTAAGGGCGCGTGCCGTTCTCCGGGCGCAGCGCGACGGCTTTCTTGAGGGCATCGTCAATGGCCGTGCCGCCCATCGGCTTCAGCGTCTCGATGAACTTCTGCGCCGCCGTGCGATTCTCCTTCGTTGCCTCGCGCAGATTATTGAAGAGCGGTTCGACTTCCGTGGCGAAGCGCAGCACCTCGAAGCGGTCACCGTCGTTCAAATTCTCCACGCAGAACGCCAGCGCCTTCTTGGCCTGCTCCAGCTTCGCGCCCGCCATCGAGCCGGAGGTGTCGAGCACGAACACGACGTCCTTCGGAATCACCTTCGCGTTCCTCGTCTCCACGCCCGGCGACGCGAGCAGCAGGAAATAGCCGTCCTCGCCCGGCGGCTTGTAGGTCAGCAGGCTCACGCCGAGGTCCGAGTCATCTTGCGTGAAGAACAGTTGGAAGTCGCCGTCGGGCCTCACGTCATTCGCCTCGAAGCCGACCGTGGCCCGGTGCGCACCGTCGCGTTTCACCTCCACCTTGTGGCTCGGCGAGTAGAGCGACTTGAGGGCGCGTTTGCTTTCCAGTTCCAGCTTCACGCTCACCTGACGCAGGGGCTTGGCGGAAAACTTCTCCGTGTTCAGCGGCAGGACAAAGCTCACCAGCCCGGCATCTGACTTGAGCAACTGCGAATAGCTCAGGGTGATTTTCTTCCGTGAGTGCGCTTCGATGGGGAAGATGCGCACCTTGAACACATCGCGCCCCGCATATTCCAGCAGCGCGGGATCACGCTGACGGCGCACGATG
>JANOZA010000909.1:0-8620 GCA_031429155.1 Verrucomicrobiota bacterium
CCGCAGGCCACTTTTCTCCCCCCGTGCGCTGTTACAGGTCCGTTTGGGAAGTGCGCTGCGCGGTTGTTTATAGATGGCGGAGGGACTCCGCCACTCCCAGTGTGCGCCACCGAAACCGCTGGCATGGGGCTGGCGACAGCAGGGCAGGTTGTGCATGTTCCCGGCATTGAAACACTGGCCCGCGCCACGGACGACCTGATTGGAATCTACCTGACTTTCGGAGAGGCGGGGCCGGTGTGTGAAGTGCCGCGCAAGGTGGACGAAACGACCGTGCGCATCGTGGTGGTGGAGACCGGCGAAGAACTCAACTGTCCGGCGGCAGTGGGGGAAAAGAGGTCTGAGCACCTGTTGGGGCATGTGGGGGAAAAGAGGTCTGAGCACCTGTTGGGGCAGCGCCAAAACCGCCCGTTTTGGCCCCGAATGGCGTTAGGTCTTGTCAGGAAACGCCCGCCGGAGCGAAATGCAGATGTGCGGACATTCCGCACAGGTGTGCGGCGGGAAAAAACAGGTGTGCGGAAGTTCCGCGCAGGAGGGTAGCGGGGTGTTGTCGGGCGGTGATCGTGAATACACCGGTGCAGCTTTCCCGGACGGATGGGCGGCAATTCCGCGCAGAGGTGCGACGGATGGGAACACGTGTGCGGAACAGTCGCACAGGTGTGTGGTGGGGTGAGGTCGCCTGGGGGAGTGCACTACGGGTGTTTTTGAAAGCACAGGCCGGGTGCGAAAAGTCTGCCACTGGTGCCGGAAAGGGCGCGCAGATGTTCGCTTGGTCCCTGGGAACTTCAATGAGATCGAAACTTGGGCGGCCCCATCGCCGCCTCTTCGGCGGAGGCTTCCCTATGCGGCGCAGACCGGCGGTTGTTTCGCTGAATAACTTCCAGTCAGTTGAAGCACTCGTCACGCCCGGCGGGAGCGATGCACGTCTCGGTGAGTGTCCGGCCCTTGAGGGCGACGATCCCGGAGGCGCGGTCCTTCCAGTAGTCCCGGATGGTGGCGAGGACATCGTCTCACACCACGACGAGCGGCCAGTTCGATGCGGCGAGGCTGGCGGGGATTCCGGTTTTTGGCCGCCGGTGATCAACGGGGCGGTGATGGCCCAGTTCCAGAACTTCGACGATGGATTTGCCCCGTAGCGCGGCCATGCCTTTGAGGCTGGCCGTGTTGGTTTCTGTTCGGGCGCATGGCCTGCGTGCGGCGAGGACGGGCAGGCTCCCGCATTTGAAAACGGGAATGGACTGAGCGGAGAGTGGTTCGGCTGTCTCAGCCGACCAGGGAAACGCGAGGCACCCAGGATTCGCAGCCTTCACCTTGCGGGTGAACGGCATCCCGTAGCCGGAATGCCGGGGACTTCGTTTCGGCTGAGTCAGCCAAACCACCTTGTTGGCAGCCCATTCCCGATCGCAGGGCTGGTTGGCAATCAGCTTCACCATGGGCACTGGGCTGGCTGGGTCGTCGCGCTTGCCCCGCTGTGGCTTTGAATTTCCATAAATTACCGTAATAAACGGGTCGTTGTGTGCCAAAGTGATCCTAAATTACTGGAAAGTTGGGTCATGGTTGGCCGACCATGACCCAATGGTCGGGTGGCCATGACCCAATGGTCGGGTGGCCATGACCTAATGGTCGGGTGGCCATGACTTCATTGCCGGGCGGCCATGACCCCATTGTTGGCCGACCATGACCTCATGGTCGGGTTGGCGTGACGTCATTGCCGGGCGGCGATGACGTGATTGAAGGGTGAGCATGAGCCTATTGGCTGGTGACCATGACCCTATGGTCGGGTGAACTTCGGGCCACCATAGGCAGCACTGGACGACAGCCGATCCCGGCTCCATGTGGCCGTTTATGATCGCCGACATCGCTCCCGCAGAATTCTCCGCTCCTTCGCCTCCTGGGATCACTCCGTCGCTGGGCGAGAGAGGGGATATGATGACGGCTGCGGGGCTTGGCGAAGAAGTCCCGCTCCGCGATATAGACCGCAGCCTGAAGAAGCTGTGGGAGAGCAACAAGGCGCTGACGAGGGCTTCGCTGATGAACCTCGCGATTTATGCGGAGTGCCCGGACAGCCTTGCGAAGAACACGGAGGTGATCCGCGAACTGACGCGTGAGCATGCCTGCCGCGCGCTGCTTATCGCTGTGGAGCCGGCGACTGGTGATCCCAGTGTGCGCGCATGGATCACCGCACACTGTCAGCTCGGTGCCGGCGGAAAGAAGAGCGTGTGCTCGGAACAGGTGTCGTTTCTCATCCACGGCTGCGGCCAGACGGTCGTTGCCAATACGCTGTTTGCCCATGTGGATAGCGACCTTCCTTTGACACTTTGGTGGCAGGGGGATTTCTCCAGCAACTGGGAGCCCTATCTTTTCACTGAGATCAACCGGCTCGTGATAGACAGCAGTGAATGGACGGAGCCGCTCACGCAGTTCGACATTCTCCAGCGGTCGTGGCAGCATCACGCGAGCGAATTTTCCGTCAACGATCTGACATGGACCCGCGTAATGCATCTGCGCATGGCTCTGGCCGCGTGTTTCGATGATCCGGCGGCACTCGCGCTGCTGCCGCAGGTGGAAAGCATGGAGATCACCTGTTCCCCCGGGCACTCGCTCGCCGGATGCATGTTCGCCGCATGGGCGGCTCATCGCGCCGGATGGAAATTCGCAGCCGTCGAAGAACGCGGCCGCATCTTTCGCTTCGACTCATCCGGGCGCGTCCTGCGCATCAGTTTCAGCGAAAGAGATGCCTGCGCGGCTGTCCCCTCCGTCATCCTCCGCGCCCCCGGCCTAACTGTTTCACTGGCCTGCGACGACACGAGCCCGTTCATCCTCGGCAAAGTGGAATCCGCTGCCGGCACCGTCGAGCGACTCACTCCCTGTCCCTGCCATTCGCCAGCGGAACTCGTCATCGAACGCCTGCGCCGGGGCTGTAACACGAAGCTTTATTTCACCCTGCTCGAAACCGTGAGGGCGTTTTTTAACTGAGGTGTGCCGGCGCTCCCGGCTTCGCTCTTCACGGCGATCGGTCCCGGCACCGGCGGCGGCGGCGGCACGCGGCTGTGATCCATCCGATCAATGCGCGGGTCGCATCTCTTCGGGCAGGGATTCCACCGCCGCTTTGGCTGCGTCCGGGTCCTGCTCGCTCCAGTTTTGCATCACGCTGCGCACCGCGTCCTCACGCTGATTTTTATTTTCGATGCTCCGCGCCCATTCGAAGGCGCTGGCGGGATCACGGCGCGAAAGGACGGCAGCGAGATTGCGCGCGGCACCGTCGCGGAGTTGACCGGCTGGCAGCGTGCGGATCCACTCCGATGCGGCGGGGGCGTCGCTTTTCACCCATTGCCCCGCCACTTGTTGGAGTGCGCGATCCCTCAATTCGCCGGCGGGCAGATTCTGCGCCCACTCGCGTGCGGCGCCAACGTCTTTTCCCGCCAGGGAATCCGCGAGCGCACTGGTGAGGCGCACGAGTTCCCGGGGATCAGCGCTGGTCTGCTGCAGTGCGGTGTATTCCTGCACGACAGCTTCCGGCTCATCGTGCGCCCGGCGTTCGAGGATCATGGCCCGGGCGACGACGCTGCCGGCCCCTTCATGGGCGGAAGCCCACTGGGCGGCGGCGGCTGGTTCAAACTTATACCACTCTTCTATCGTCTGGCGCACGAGCTCCGGATTCCGGGATTTCGCCATTTCATGCACCGCCGCAGCCATGGCGGGTTGGGGATCGCGTTTGACCCAGCTTTCGAGGATACGTTCGCGATCGTCGTCATTGAGGACGCCGGGATGACGCCCGGCAAAGACAAGGGCCGCCTGCGGGTCCTGGTTGACGAAGGAATACATCACCGCCTGCAGTGCGTCGCGCTGCTGCTTGTCGTCCAGCGAGAGGGCCATCTGTTCCGCGTGCTGCGGGTCATCCGCCGCAAGGCGCCCGAAGACCAGCATTCTTGTCGTGCCGTCGTTGTGGTTGAAGTTCTGTTTGAGGGTGGCCATGGCCTCCTCCGGATTCGTTTGGGCCAGGCGAACCATCGCGAGCATCATGAGCACATCCAGCTTGCCGTCTCCGTTAGGATTCCGGCGGCGCGCCGGATCTTTGGCATCTTCGAGGGCGCTCAATTCCTGCACGGCCGCCAGCGCCTCGCGGACGGCGGAGTCGTCCATTGTCAGGAAGGCCTGGGTGAAGTTCATCATCGAGATGGCGTTCCCTCGCCGGTCGCCGCCCAGTGAAGGCACGAGGCTGAGGAGCCACCCCATGGCATGACCTTTGGCAAAAGGACGCCCGGGCGAAAACGCGCGCACGGCAGAATCCGCGGCTCCCACTTTCGCCTGATCCGCCTGATCCGAAACCGCCCGCTCCCGCGCCGCCGGCGCAACTAGTCCGCTCCCCGGCCGGCGGCCCTCGGGCTCAGCGCTCAGGCTCCGGACCCAATAACCGGCCGCAAATAAAGCAGCCCCGGCAAGAAACAGGAGAACGGGTTTTTTCATAAAAATTGCACAGCGTGGATTGAGGATTTCAATTCAAGGATGTTTTCCCGCAACCACCCCGCCTTCAACTCTATGGACCGTCACCCGGAGTGGGAATTATGGCACTTTTCCGGGATGAAAGGCTGTTCGGCGGGCTTTTGCACCGGTAGTGAAAGCGGCGTTGCCGTCATCTGAGAGCGGTGAAGGGCCCCGTGCCGGGGGACCTGCAATCGCCGCGTTCATGCACGATCGAATCCCCGGTCGGCGACAGTTCACCACGCGGGCCGGCTGAATAGTCAGTTGTTCCGCCACGGACTGGACATGCGCGGCTGGTAAACTGACGGGTTACGATGATTTGTGAAGACAGTCACCCGCGCGGGTGGAAGGTCTTGTGGACCTGCTTGAGGCGCTTTTTGTCCACGTGAGTATAGATCTGCGTGGTGGCGATATTGGCGTGGCCGAGCATTTCCTGGATGACGCGGAGGTCGGCGCCGCCGCTGAGGAGGTGGGTGGCAAAGGAGTGGCGCAGGAGGTGCGGATGGGCGTCGAGGTCCACGGCTTTGGCGCGGGTTTTGACGATTTGCTCAAAGCGTTTCGTCGTCAGTTTCGTGCCGCGGATGCCGATGAAGATGTGACTGCCGGTTTTCTTGCTGACGAGTTTGGGTCGCCCGGATTCGAGCCAGCGGGCGATGGCTTCGCGCGCCGTGCGACCGACGGGCACGATGCGCGTTTTGTTTCCCTTACCAGTCACGCGGATGAAGCCTTCTTCGAGGGAGAGCTGATCAAGGGTGGCGTTTGCCAGTTCAGAAACGCGGAGGCCGCTGGCGTAGAGGAGTTCCAGGGAGGCGAGGTCGCGGTAGTCGAGCGGTGTGACGGGATCTATGCTCGCGAGCAGGTGGCCGACCTCCTCCTCCGTGAGCGTTTCCGGCAGAGAGGGATCAAGGCGGGGGGCCATGAGTCCATCGGCGATGTCCTTTGGCAGAAATCCCCGACCCGCGAGCCAGCGAAAGAAGATCTTCAGCGCCATGGCATTGAGCCGGATCGTAGCGTTGGCAACGCCGTCGGTCTTCCGGCTCAGCAGGTGGTCCGTGAGGTGCTTGATGCCAAAGGATTCCACCTCCGAAAGCTCACGCCGTCCGGCCCATTGCGTGAAGCCCTCCAGTGACTGCCGCACGGAAATTTGGTAATTTACCGAGAGCCCGCGCTCGGTGGCGAGGAACAGGATGAATCGGTCAATGGCGTCGGGCAGGGTCATGGCAGGCGGTTACCGCAGCAGGGAACCACGAAAAGGGCTGATGGCACAGGGGGAAATCCGGTGTCGGAAGGGGGCGGGTTGGGCGTTGTGGAAAGAAAACTTGCCAATCATTCAAACTAAGTTACCATAATTATCATAAATAGTTCCGCAAAGTCCGAAAGACCTCTGAAATGACGAACAAAAAAATTCTCGTGGTGGAAGACCACAAAGACAGCTGCATGTGGATATCAGCGGTGCTCCGCCAATCTGGGTTCACGGCCGTAGAGGCGAGTGACGGCACGATGGCGGTTCGCCTCGCACGCAGTGAGCAGCCTGATCTTATCCTGCTGGACTTGCACCTGCCCTGCGGGAACGGCCAGTTCGTGCTGGAAAGCTTAAAGAAACAGGAGTCCTGCCGCCACATTCCCGTGATCATCATGAGTGGCGAGGCGGACCTCGACGAGAATGCGCTGCTCGAAATGGGCGCTGTGGAAGTCTTCCACAAGCCGGTGGAGGTGCATGCGTTTCTCCGCGCGATCAAGGAATGGGCCGGCAAGTCGGTGCCGGAACTGCAGCCTGCCTGAGTTTGGGTCAGCGGGATTTCTCTTCGACGGGCGATTGCATGAGAGCGGGGCGGATTGCAGGAAGGGTGCTGAATCATTCAAGCTCCTATGTCCGTTCGTTTCCTGCTACTGCCCGTCGCCCTGTCATTTCTAAGTGCCTGTACATCTGTGCCGACGACGCCCGTCGCTGTGGAGGATACCACGTCCGCTCGTTGGAAGATCAACGAGTCCGCTCCGGCCGGGTCTGGTCAGGTGCGCATTGATATTTCGCTCGCCAGTTCCACGGCGCAGTTGTTGGCCAAAGACGGAGCGGTGCTTGCCGAGATGGACGTTTCGCCAGGGCTGCCGGGTCATGAGACGCCAGCAGGCAATTTCCGGGTGAAGGAAAAACTGCCGCTGAAACGATCCAATCTTTACGGCCAGTATGTTCGCCAGGACAGCCGGGAAGTCGTCGTCGCCCGTGCGTGGGAGCACAAAGGACCGCGACCGGAGGGCACCGTCTATCAGGGCATCGCGATGCCGTTCTGGCTGCGCGTCACGGATGACGGAGTGGGCATTCACGTAGGCGGATTCAATCGGGGCCAGCCGAGCAGCCACGGATGTGTGCGATGCCCGGAGGAGCCGCAGCAGTTCTTCTGGGAGAAGTGCCGTGTCGGAACGCCTGTCCACATTCACCATGGGGAGCATCCGGCACCGTCGCTGCTCAATCCCCCGCCTGTGCTGACCGGCCAGCCGCCAGAGCAACAGGCGCCCCCGGCCTAACGCCGACATAAAAAGTGAACGGCTACTTCGACGCCAACGCCACCACGCCGCTGCTGCCCGCGGCGCGTGACGAGTGGCTGGCTGCACCGTGGCAAAACCCCTCCAGCCTCTACGCCGGAGCCGCCGCCGCCCACGAAATGCTCGAAGACTGCCGCGTCCGCCTGGCTGAAATGCTCGGCTGCGAGCCTGGCGACATCGTTTTTCTGAGCGGGGCCACGGAAGCCAACAATGCGGTGCTGGAGTATGTCATTCGTCAGGAGAAAAAGCTCGCGGTATCCGCCATTGAGCATCCGAGCGTGCGGGAACCCGCTGGCCGGGCCGTGCAGTTTCCCGCGGGTGCCGACGGCATTGCAAGCCTCAGTGTCCTGGAGGAAGTGCTGGAACGGGAAAAGCCCGGGCTCGTTTCCCTCATGGCCGCCAACAACGAAACGGGAGTGCTCCAGCCATGGCGGGAGGCGCTCGCGCTTTGTCAGGCTGCCGGAGCGGCTTTCCACTGCGACGCTGCGCAGTGGCTTGGGAAACTGCCCGCCGCGGGACTCGGCGACTGCGATTATCTTACCGGTTCGGCCCACAAATTCGGCGGGCCCAAGGGCGTCGGCTTTGCCAAAGTGAGTGGTGCCTTTCGCTGGCTGCGTGGCGGGCCGCAGGAGGAACGTCGCCGTGCCGGGACGGAAAACGTGCCGGGCATCGCCGCCATGCTTGCCGCTCTCGAAGCCGCGGAATCCGACGCCGCGCCGTCGGAGAAACATCGCACTGCTTTTGAATCCGCGATCAAAGCCGCCGTGCCCGGCACGCAGATCATCGCCGAAGATTCCCCGCGCCTTTGGAACACCGTGATGCTCGTCATGCCTGAGCACGCCAATGTGAAATGGCTTGCCCGTCTCAGCCGCGATGGCTTCCAGGTTTCCACAGGTTCCGCCTGCAGCAGCGGCGGCGGCGCTTCGGAAGTTCTCGCCGCAATGGGCCTGCCGCCCGACGCACTGCGCCGCGTCCTGCGCGTCAGCAGTCTGCGCTCACATACTGCCGCCGACTGGCAGGCGCTGGCCGCGGCTTTCGTTGTCGTGCGCGATTCGCTCAAGTGATCCCAAAGCGCTTCATCACTTCAAAGATCATCCCGCGGCAGCGTTCGGGCGTCGCCTGCTTCCACTTGGTGAGATAGGCGGCGAATGTCTCGCCTTCCTTCGACGGCGCGCTGTTCAGCCAGGTGAGGGCTTCCCAGTAGTGCGGAGATGTTTCGAGCAGGCGCAGCAGGCTGAGGGAAAATGTGCCGTTCAGCTCGCGATCCACCGGATTCTTCAGCAGCGTCGCCTGGTTCTTTTCGTAGAAAGCCTGGAGCTTCGAGTCGGGGACAGCGGTGCGGCGCTCCATGATGTCATCCGTGTATTCCGTGAAGCGCGGCGCGTAGGATTTCCAGTTCTCGTAAGGCGGCGAAGTGAGCCACGTCTTTGCCATGCGGCGCAGCACGAAGAGCGAGGCGGTCTCGCAGAGGCTCTCCTCGAACCAGAGGTTGCCTTTCCAGTCCTCATCGAAGCCACTGAGGATGTGGCAGAACTCATGCGCCACCTGATAGGCGAACTGGCACCAGAAGAGGTCCTGAGTGTCGAGTTGCACCACGATT
>JANOZA010000910.1:0-2755 GCA_031429155.1 Verrucomicrobiota bacterium
CGGCCGAGGACGTCGAAGCGGCCATCTCGAACATCGTCCATGCGGCGGAGAAAGTCCGCTCACTCATGAAGTCCTGAGGGCTGAGAGTCGAGGCTGCCATACGCGCCTCTTTCATTCTGGTGATTAAAATATTTCAGCATAATTTCAGATTTCAGCAGACAAACGAAGGCTCGTCGCGTATTTCAGTAGGGAAATCCCTAGGTGCTTATGAAAAAACCGATCATTCGCCGTATCGTAGCCGTCGCTGCACTCGCTGCCGGCTTCCCCCTCGTCGCCATTGGAATGAAGGGATTCACCTCCCTCCCCAGTGAAAGCGGTAGAAATAGCCTCGAACCCAGCCTCGCCGACAATCCCGCCGGTAAGCGCTACGAGATTCAGTTAAATGGCGGCACCGGACGCGACATCCAGCGCGCGCTCCTTTCCCTCCCCGCTCAAGGCGGACGGGTTATGCTCAGTGCAGGCACGTATATAGTAAGCGAGCCCCTCGTCATGGACCGCGACAACGTGGAACTCGCGGGCGACCAGGAACTTACCATCCTCAAGCTCAATGACCGCGTGAACTGTCCGCTCCTCGTCGTCGGTCAGACCTCGACGCCCCCTCAGCGCACCGTGAACGGAATCACTGTCCGCAAACTGGTCCTCGACGGCAATCGCTTTGCTCAGGACTGCGAGTGCTTTGGCGGTGCCTGCGACCAGGGAGGCATCAGTCACATCCGGAACAACGCGCTCACCATCCGTGGTGCCGAAGACATCCGCATTGAGCACGTCACCGCCCGGGCCGCCCGCAGTGGCGGGGTCGTGCTCGAAAAAGGCTGCCGCCGCATAAACATCAGCGATTTCACCAGCCACGACAACCACTTCGACGGCTTTGCCGCCTACGAGACCGAAGAAAGCGTCTTCACCCGCCTCTACCTCCACAGCAACGCCGCCGCCGGCATCAGCGCCGACATCGCCTTCAACCGCAATATCATCTCGCACACCCGCCTGGAGCGAAACGGCAGCCAGGGGATATTCATGCGAGACAGCAACTTCAACAACTTCTCGCATCTCACCATCCGCGAGAACGGGCAGCAGGGCATTTTCCTGGCTCAGGACAACGACCGCCTAAACACCGCCTGCACCGGAAACGTCTTCTCCAAACTCACTGTCACCGGCTGCAAAGGCCCTGGCTTTCGCATCAACGACATCACCTGCGTGGCCAACACCATCGCCAGCAGCCTCTTCAAGGCCAACGGTGAAGGCGCCATCAGCGAGGCCAGCGAAAAACTCATCGCGCAGGTCGGGGTGAGTGTGGAGTAGCGGCACAACGACATCTGGAATTTCCGGCTCACCTGCGCTACGGCCATCCTCCGCGGTCATGCTCCTCTTCGCATCCGACTTTACCCCGCTGGTGCCGATCGTCTTCACGGCACTGCTCGACGGCTGTTACTTTATCCTCTTCATCGGCGCCCTCCTCTGCAACATCCGTCCGTCCTTTAGAAAAACGGTGCAGACTTTTATCCAGATCCTCGCGTGGGCTGGCATCCCGCTCCTTATGGCCGTGGTCTTTATGGCGGTGAACACCACGTCCTACTGGACCGCCGCCGTCCCTGGCACCATGATCGGCGTGACCGCCCTGCTAGTCATCATCGTCGTCTCCGCCGCCCGCGAGATCCGCAGGCCTCCGGTGCCCCTGCCGCCCGCCGACGAGCCGCAGCGCCCCGGCACCCCGGAAGACTGGTGATTCCACGGCCCCGCCGGCTCAGGGCGTTTCCGGCAGGCTCGCCACGCCGCGCTTCACTTTCTTGAGATCGCCGGCATGGAGCGCGTCGGCGTCGTCGGGGTGGCTGATGTCCTCCACGAGATTGTGGAGGAGGCCGTCCTTCACGTCGTAGATCAGGCCGTGAACGCTGAGTTCCTGGCCGGACTGCCAAGCATTCTTGACGATGGTGGTGCGACTGGCGTTGACGACCTGTTCGAGGACGTTGAGTTCGCAAAGCCGGGCGCGCTGTTTGCGTTCGGTGAGTCCATCGAGGTCCGTGCGGTGCTGCCGGGCGACGTCCTGGACGTGCCGCAGCCAGTTATCAATGAGGCCCAGAGAGGTGTTTGCCAGAGCCGCATTCACGCCGCCGCAGTTGTAGTGCCCGCACACGATGATGTGCTTCACGCGCAGCACATCCACGGCGAACTGCATCACCGAGAGGCAGTTGAGGTCCGAGTGGACGACCACATTGGCCACATTGCGGTGAACGAAAAGTTCGCCCGGGAGCATGCCCACGATCTCATTCGCCGGCACCCGGCTGTCACTGCATCCGATCCACAAATACTCCGGTGCCTGTTGCTGGTACAGCGCTTCAAAAAATCCGGGGTGCTCCGTCTCCATCCGCGCCGCCCAGGTGCGGTTGTTCTCGATCAGGTGTGTCAGCGTGCTCATGGGGCCTGTTATTCGCGGGATTCAGCAATGCAGGCGTCTCGTTCCGCGACCATCTTTCGAAGTTCCGGCCAGTGTTCCTGCGCCACGATGAAACCCTCGCAGGCATCCTTGCCGCAACGGCACGGATGCTCCTGCCACGAATCCAGATCAAATCCATAGTCGAAGCTTAATTCTTCGCCGGACTTGATGTCGCAATATGCGAGGATCCAGATGTGTCCGCGAATGACCTCCGCTTCACAGTTCGGCGCGCAGGAGTGATTGATGAGCCGCGCCGGGTTCCACTCCGCATTGCCATCGAGATCGTAGCGCTTGTTGAGTGTGAAGATATACACCGCGCCGTCT
>JANOZA010000911.1:0-1732 GCA_031429155.1 Verrucomicrobiota bacterium
GCTCAGCCACGGCCGGCGCGGGCACGTCGCGCACGATTTCATCGAGCATCTTCTTCAGGCCACCGAGCGCGTTGGCGGTGTCGGCGGGCTCGGATTCGAGCAGCTTCTTTTGAATGTGAACCTGCCAGCCGGAAATCGCGCGTGTTTCGCGCTGGATGGGAGTGTCGGCGAAAGCGTGAGCGCAAAGCAGCAAGGCGAGCAGTTGGATGATGGATTTCATGTGTGTTGGTCTGCGTAGGCGGGCGTCAGGTTTTTTGCGAGCTTCCCGCGCGGAAGTTACTTCTTCCACACGCTGAAGAGGGACCAGCCTATCCAGCCGTGTTCCTTCACGGTGTTCTTGTCGAAGGTGCGAGTCTCGCCGCTGCGGGTCTCGCGGACTTTGTTCAGCGCGGTGTGCTGGTCGAAGGCGATCTCCCGGATGCCGGCGAGCGAGAAGCTGGCGTCTTCCACGATGAACGACGGGCGCGGGTCCTTCTCGTCCTTGGTGCCGCCGTAGTTAAACAGGCCGAGGATTTCCGTCTTGCCGCCGCTGCGCGTGGCGAAGCGGACGCCTTTTCCTTCGTGTTTTACGCCGAGACACCAGAGCGTGCCCCCGTCGTTTTGCACCAGACCGGTGTCGCCCGTGCCTTCGGGATTGAGATGGCGCGCCCAGCAGTGCTGGCCTTTCTTTTTCAAATGCACGCCCGCCGGGCAGTCGGTGATGAAGATGTCGCCCGCGCCGTCGCCGATGACGGTGACGCCGCTGCTCTCGGCAAAGAGCACCTGCTTCGCGCTGGCGTTCGTCAGTGTGATGGGCGGTCCGCCGAAGCTGTCGAGGTTTTGGAATTTGACGACGGGTGCCGAGGCGTCGTCCACGATGAAGCCGCTGCCGTCCTTCCCGAGCACGCGCCCAAAGCCGAGGCCGATGACGAGCCGCACCGGCGCGGGCACGCGCAGGCTGCGCTTCAGGTCATACCAGTTTGGATCGCTGCCGCCGATGCCACGGAAATAGACAACGGTCTTTCCGTCCTTCGCCGCGGCTGCAAACGCCTGCTCAATGGCATCGCTGTCGTCCTTGTTGTCGCCCGACTTCGCGCCGTGGTCGTCCACGCAGAGCCACTTCGTGTGGTCGTGTTCCCATGTCACTTCCGGCTCGCACTTGATGGGCAATTTCAGTGCGCCGTCCGGCGAGTCGTCCCACAGCTTGCGGACTTTACCGGAGGAAAACTCGACCACACTCAGCCCCTCGCACGCGCCGTTAGAACCGGAGGATTCGATGGCTTTGGCAAAGCCCGTCGCCGCCACGTTGCGGGCGTAGAGCTTGCCCTTATTGATAATGGCCGGGCCGTCCGCCTTGCCGCCGGAGAATTTGCCGCCCGTCAGCGCGATGACGCCGCACCAGTGGTCCCAATCCTTGGGCATATCGTTCACAATGGCCACGGGCGTGTTCTCCACCGTTAGGTCTTCGATGGCCGCGACATTCGCCGAGACATACACGCCCTCGCTGCGGCAGTTCGTTATCTTCACGCGCGACAGCGTGCCGCCCCACACCCACTGGCTCTGGATGCCACGCTCGAAGCCATCAATCTCCACGTCCTGAATCAAGTTCGGCCCGCTCTGGTCGAGGAACCCCGCGTTGATGCCGACCTTGCCTTTCCCAATGACGCGCACGTTTTTCAGAATGCCGGAATTCGTCGCGTAGTAGCGGATGCCGTCGGTCCCGGGATTGTCGCCGACATCCACGGTGAAGTTC
>JANOZA010000912.1:0-2917 GCA_031429155.1 Verrucomicrobiota bacterium
GCGGCTGGAGAAGACAGTGTTTCCTTCGAAAAGAACGTTATCAATGACGCCGCGGCCCCCTTCATCAATGCTGATGACAATGCGAGAGAAGCCGGCCTGAGCTGCGGGTTCCACCACGTAGGTCACCACCGCGTCGGGGTAACCCTTCTTGGCATACTTCTCGAGGATTTTCTGCTTACCCTCACTCAAAGCGCTGTCATCAACGACATTGCCGGCTTTGAATTCCACCACATCCGCGAGGGCGTCACTGCTGAAGACGGTATTTCCCTGGAAGATAAGCTGTCCCATCGCGGGACGCGCATCGGCGGTGACGATTACCTTCAGGCCGGCACCGAATTCGACGGTGTCTATCGTCACGTTCATCAAATCCCCGGACTTCAGGAAGGCTCTCAAGTCCTCTTCTTCCCTCTCCAGGGTCCAGGGCTCCCCCACTTTCAGAGTCATCCGGGCAAGAATCCGCGCGCGGTCCACGGTGACACCAGTGCGGAAGCGGACATCAATTTCCTTCACAGTCCGATTAGCCACTGGCTTGTCACTCAGGATGGAGCCGGTTTCAGAGGGGAGTTCGGGCGGCGGGAGCGCCTGAGCACCCGCTATCATGGGAAGGCTAAGGGCACAAACAAGGCTCGTAAGTTGAAGGCACAGGCCCGGACGGTTATTCGGACAGGTAAAACGGCGGGGCGCAGTGGAATGGTTCATCTGGGATTTACGAGAGTTTTATTCGGTTCAGTATTCGCAAACAATTGAGTCTGTGGGCGCTATGGCTCCGGTTTGCGAGGCTACCTCTACAAGTTGAAAGCGCAACACTTAAGTTGCCTGTAGAATCGCGCCCATGCCCTGCCGAAAAGGCCCGCCGCAGGCAACGGCAGATTTCCGGAAAAATCGGGTGAGTTTTGTCGCGGAGCGGGCAAATGTTCACAAGAATGAACATTTCACACCTGCGTCTGCGGATTCCCGCCTTCTTCTTCGCTCTGGCGATGGTTTCCGCCGTCAATGCTCAGGCGGGTAAGGAGTCGAGCAAAGAATCAACGCCGGCAAAAGTGAAGCCGCCGGGCAAGAAGCCCACGGGCAATGATCTGCTTAAGGAAGCCGTCATCGGCATGAGCAAGCTAAGAAGCTACCACGCCGCCGGGAGTTTCAGTATTGCCGAAAAGAAGGCCACGCTCAGCGGGGACTTTGCTGTCGGTGCGGTGGACATCCAGGTGCTTGGGTTCGACGGCAAAATCGCCTTCCGACGCGCCTTGAATGATAAGTTCTGGATTAGCCATGACTCCGGCAAGACGTGGGAAAAGGATACGGCAGAGCAAATGACCGCGCTGCTCTCGGTCGCGGTTACATCCCCGTTGAGTGTCGAGCACAAAATATGGGAGCAGGGCGAGTTCACCATCGTTGGCGGCGAGAAGCTGGGCGATGAGGAGGTGCTTCACGTGCAAAAGCAGGAGAAAGCGAAGGAGGCGGCCATGGACTTTTGGCTCGCTAAGGATCCGAAGCTCGGCCTCGTCATTCGCCGGGCCAGTTTTGTGATTGCCTCCGATGACGGTGAGTTCCCGGTCGTGATGGCCTACTCCGAACTCAACGACCCCGTGAACATCGTTGATCCCTCCGCTGCGAAACCTTCCGGGGGAGCATCCGACGCCAAGCCGAAGTAGCGTCCCCCCTGCCTCATATGGCTCCAGACGGATGAATCCACTGCCGCCCTTCATACAGGAAGCGCAGGAACTTCCCACAGCCAGTCCCGCCCTCATGGACCGGCTGTGGTCGGCCGGCTGGCGGCATTTCGGACGCCAGTTCTTTCGCTACAGCCTGAGCCTTTCGGAAACAGGCGACCTCCAGATCATCCAGCCGTTGCGCATGGAATTGGCCTCTTTCCGGCCCACGAAAAGCCAGCGCCGGGTGATCCGCCATAATGTGGACGCCGACATCCGCATCGTTCCTGCCGTGGTGGATGCAGAGAGGGAGGCCATTTTCCTCCGGCATCGGGAGCGCTTCGTCAGCAACATTCCTGAATCCCTCCACACATTCATGCCGGAAGAGGATCCCGCGCACGCACCGTGTGAGTGCGTCAGCGTGGAAGTCCGCACGGGCAGCCGCCTCATCGCGGTCAGCTACCTCGATGTCGGCGAGACTGCCGTCTCCAGTGTCTATGCCATGTTCGAGCCCGACGAAGCATGGCGTTCCCCGGGCACGCTTACGCTCATTGCGGAAATGCAGTGGGCCGCCGCGCAGGGAAAACGCTGGCTCTATCCTGGCTACGCTACGGTGCAGCCCAGCCACTACGACTATAAGAAGTCTTTCCGTCCGATGGACTACTTCGACTGGACCGGAAGCTGGCTCCCGCTCGGCGATTGAGACGCACGCCGCCGATATCCCCAAAGGCCCAGGAAAAACACCGCCGCCGCAGCAAAATGGTAGCCACTGAACGGCCCTGCCACGCGCGGCGTCCCGCGAATGAACTCGTGCGTGAAACGAAACAGCCCGTAGCCCATTAAGAACCAGTGGAACAACTGGCCGCGCTGTTTACCCTGACGATAGAGCACCAGGAAAACCACGAACGCCGCCAGGTTGAATGCGATTTCCACCGGCACCGATGGCCACCGGTCCACCCCCGCCGCATCCCGCAGCGACCACCACGCCGGGGCGCACACATGACCGGTGCAACAGCCCTGCGTGAGACAACCGATCCGTCCGAGGATGATCCCGGGCAGCACCGCCAGTGCAAAGAAATCCCCGGTCACCCGCTTATAGCCGAAGAACCACTTTCCCCATTCCGCCGCCGGATAACCGAAGAGCAGTGCCCCGAGGATCGTCTTTCCCGTCAGCCAGATTTGCCACTTGTCCGGGTGATCCAAAAAAAGCCAGCCCTCCGCCATCATGTAAACCACCTTCGCTCCCAGCAACGCTCCCGCCAGCGTCACAA
>JANOZA010000913.1:0-12878 GCA_031429155.1 Verrucomicrobiota bacterium
TACGGATCATGCATTGAACAAATATGACTGCCATGAAATTGAGTTCCGGATTCGCGGCGATCGGGGCTTGGATCCAGATGTAGAATTGATCTGCATACAGCGAGCAGAAAACCAACCACGGACGGGCATGCTCCGATGACCTGTCCCTATTGGGGAATGCTGGGGAGACGGGGTAAGCCGAGTGTTCATAGTGAGTTCCAGCCGTGGCCATACCCGGACGCCCTTGCCTTGACAAGATATATTTGGCAGGACGCGCAGGCTCCTCTCAGAAACCGGCAATCCGCTCATTGGAAAACTTGAATCCCCGAACATCCGTTTCTTCCACTCGCTTCTCAAAAATAACTCGCAGGCGGTTTCAGATTCAGGCTCACATTCACCGCCGGCCGCTCCGGCCCTGCAGTTGAAGTGGGCGCTGCAAGTTGCGCCTTACGCCAGCACCTCGCGGATCACGTGTCCTTCGACATTGGTCAGCCGCCGCTCCACCCCATTATGCTCGAACGTGAGGCGTTCGTGATCGAGCCCCAGCAGGTGCAGAATGGTCGCGCTGAAGTCGTATAGCGGATGGATATCCACTATGGCCTTGCGTCCGAGTTCGTCGGTGACGCCGTGGCTCACACCGGGCCGCACACCGGCACCGGTGAGCCAGCAGGTGAAACCGTCCGGATTGTGATCCCGGCCCTGCGAACCCTTTTGGAACATGGGCATCCGTCCGAACTCCGTACACCATACGACGAGCGTTTCCTCCAGCAGACCGCGCTGCCGCAAGTCCCGGATGAGAGCCGCCGCCGGCTGGTCCAGTATGGCTGCGTGCTTATCATACTGCTCCTTGAGCTTGTTATGACCGTCCCAGTTGAGTTCGCCGGCACTGGCATAGGCACCGTTGAACAACTGTACGAATCGAACCCCGCGCTCGATGAGCCGCCGCGCGAGAATGCAGTTCTTCGCGAAGGCGGCCCTGGTCGGATTCGCCGCATCGTCTGCGCCGTAGCTTTTCAGAATGTGCGCCGGTTCCGTGCTGAAGTCGTTGATGTCCGGAAGGCTGAGTTGCATCCGCGCGGCGAGTTCGTAGCTCGCAATGCGCGCAGCCAGTTTGGCGTCGCCGGGATTAGCCTCCAGATGGCGTGCATTCATTTTTTGCAAAAGCGAGCGCGCTGCATCGTCGCTCGCGTTGGTGATATTCGCCGGTGGTCTGAGGTGCCGCACTGGATCCTTCGCGCTCATCGGCGTCCCCTGAAAAACAGCGGGCAGGAATCCGGAAGCCCAATTATTCATCCCCGCCTGCGGGACTCCCCGCGGATCCGGGATGGCGACAAACGCGGGCAAATCCTGACTCTCGCTGCCGAGCGCGTAACTCACCCACGCTCCCATGCTGGGAAAGCCATCGAGCACCGAACCACTGGAGAGAAAATTCTCCGCCGGTCCGTGCGTGTTCGATTTACTCGTGAGCGAATGGATGAACGCGATGTCGTCAGTCAGTTCCGCAAGATGCGGAATCATGTCGCTCACCCACTTCCCTGTCTGCCCGCGCGGACGGAAAGCATACTGAGGCCGCGCCAGTTCACCCGCTGGCCCCTGAAACGTCACCGGCGGCCCGCCGGCGAGAGCCTTGCCGTCCTGTTTGATGAGTTCAGGCTTGTAATCCCACGTCTCCATCTGGCTGACCGCTCCCGCGCAGAAAATCATCACGACATTCTTCGCCTTTCCCTGAAAGTGCCCCCCACGCGGAGCGAATGGCCGGGCCGGATCCATCACCGGCCCGGCTGCCAGCAACCGATCGCGCCCCAGCAAGCTCGCCAGCGCGATGGAGCCGAGCGCCGTCGCACTGCTTGAGAGAAAATGGCGGCGATCGAGCAGGCCGAGGCCCGGGGCGGAAAGCAGGTTCATGGCAGGAAGAGAAACTCGTTCGAGTTGAACAGTGCGCGGCCCAGGGTGACAAGGCCGTGCTCGCAAACGACAGGCGTAGCGTCGGCTACTTCCACCGCTGTCGGAGCGCGGCTGATGGTGAGGCTGTAGGCACTGTGAATTTGGCTGATGATATCCTGACCGGTTTCCTTTTGAATGCGATCGGCGAGCGCGCTGGCTGCATCAATGGTGAACCGGCTGTTGAAGAGATTGAGCGCCTGGATGGGAGTAGTGCTTTCGCGGCGGAGCGAGGTGCTCTGGCCGGCGTCAGGGCAATCGAAAGCGCCAAAGACGGCTTCGCGTTCACGGCGGACTTTGTGGGCATAGATCATTCGGCGCAGACCATTACCTTTGAATGACTCGACAGGCTTGAACCCGCTGAGGCCGCCACGCTGGTCGAAGAGGTCGAAGCCGCGGCCATACATCTTCAAATCGAGCGTGCCGCTCACAGCGAGCATGGAATCACGGATGACCTCGGCTTCCAGGCGCCGGGACGGAAAGCGCCAGAGAAGCCGGGCGGCGGCATCCTTAGCGGAGGCTTTTGGATTCGGCGCGCCGGCCTGACAATAACCCGCAGACAGCACAATCAGACGATGCATGTGCTTCACAGACCAGCGGCTGCGGATGAACTCCTGCGCGAGCCAGTCGAGCAGCTCAGGATGAGAAGGCTTCGCGCCGTTGAGCCCAAAATCGCTGGCCGTTTCGACAATCCCGGTGCCAAAATGGCCCTGCCAGATGCGGTTCACCATCACGCGTGCGGTGAGCGGGTTCCCCGCATTGGCAACCCAGTCGGCGAGCGCCCGGCGACGCGTCTGCTCGGGGGAGTCGCCTGCCATTTTCAAGTCACCGAGGGCGCTGAGCACAGCGGGGACAACTTCGTCCCTGGGCTGCTCCGGGTCACCGCGACTCAGGAGGTGGATCTTGTCGGGCGAGTGGAACTTTCCCGCGAAGGCAATCTGGCCCAGTTCTGAGGCTCTGACCTTCTCCTTGAGCAACCGCTTCTCCTCCTTCAGGCGCGAGGCCTCAGCTGCTTCTTCTGGATTCAGGCCCCCGGCGGTAAACGCTGGCCCCGGGTCCATGCCCGCGACGAATGGTTTCCGATCCATAGCATCGGCGACCACCCGCCACTCACTGCCGGAAGCGGTCTCGATGCGATAGTCCGTCGCGAGCCGGTCTTCGTACTTACCCGTGCGGTCACGGCCCCAGATGACGCGGTCAATTTCCTCTTCCCGCTGAAACTCCATCACCACCCAGCCCTTGCCAGGCTCGCTGGACATCCAGCTCCGCTCGTTGCCAGGGCGTCCGTCATTGAGAAACTGCGGCTCGTGGCGATTGGGGTCAATCTTGTCGCCGGAAGTAGTGAACTTCGTCCCGTGGCTGGCGGCAGCCACATTCACACCGGCAGTGTTGAAGACCTCCAGTTCGTCCACGCACGGCTCAAGACTGTTCGTCTCAAGGATGGAGAATCGCAGCCGTGATGTCTTCACTGCCGCGAAGCGATCGGTGTTGGCGCGGGCATTTACGGTGGGACGCAGCGGACCCGTTTTGCGCCCCGGGGACGCCAGTGGTGCCAGTTGCGAGAAGCGCCGGTCAATCAAGGCGTCGCGCTCCTTCGCGGCCGCGATCTCTTTCTTTAGCGCCTCGGATTCGGGCGTCCGCATCTCGCGGTCTTCATACTCCACTCCCGCCACAAACGCCTGCATCGCAAAGTAATCGCGCTGAGGAATCGGGTCGAACTTGTGATCGTGACACCTCGCGCACCCAACGCTCAGTCCGAGAAAGGTCTGGCTGATATTGACGACGATTTCATCCAGCGAATCCTGCCGTGCGAGCCGGACGGACGCCGCATCCTTGCCGATCTGGCCCGGCAGCAGCACTGAGGCGGTGATGAGAAACCCCGTCGCCGCATCCTCGCCGAGCGCATCGCCGACAATCTGCTCACGAACGAATTGATCGTAAGGCGTGTCTTTGTTGAACGCGCGGATGACATAGTCGCGATAGGGCCACGCATTCGGGCGTTCGGTGTTCACTTCGAAGCCATGCGTGTCAGCATAGCGAACGACATCCAGCCAGTGTTGCGCCCAGCGCTCACCGTAGCGAGGGGAGGCGAGGAGCCCATCCACGACTCGTTGGAAAGCGTCGCTGCGGGAGTCGCTTTGGAAAGCATCCACCTGCTCCGGCGTCGGCGGCAGGCCGATCAGATCAAAGCTGACTCGCCGCAGCCAGGTGACTCGGTCAGCCGGGGGAGACATCGTGAGCCCGTTCTGCTTGAGTTTCTCGACGATGAATGAGTCAATGGAAGCATTTCCCTGAGCCACGGAAAGCGGCCTGAAACTCCAATGATCACCGTTGCCACTTTTGTCCCCAGACGCGGCGACGGGCTCGCAGGCGCTGAAGAGCACTAAAGCGAGGCATGTGGCTAGCGGTGGCGAATGCATGGTCAGTTGGCTTTTTCCCAGGATGATTTCCCGCAGACCAAACGCAACACGAGTGGTGTGCCCTTTCGGCGGGATACCGTGAATTTAAACTGAACACGGGCAATTCCGCTTGGCGACCGGGGCTTACTCCAACTGAGCAAGGACGGAAGGGATGAGCGAAGCGTCGCCATCCAGTGCATCGAACCAGGACGGAAACTGCGGCGCCCACCCCAGAGCACGGAGGCGGGAGGCATCCACCCGCTTGTGCGACCATCCCCGCTTCCGGGATGAATCCGGTGCGGCACTCGGCGGAAATGGCCGATCAAACCGGCGTGCCAGTTCATTGAACAGGGTGCGCTGCAGCATCGGCGTCGAGTCGGCGGCATTCAAGACCTGCCCGCCTGCCACGCCGGTATTCACTGCCAGCAGCAGCGCCCGCGCCGCATCATCACGGTGGATTTGATTTACCCACCGGCCATCCGGCGTCGCCGGGGGCTCCGTCCGAACATCGAGAACTGATTCGCCAGTGAGAAAATTCCTCAGAAGGACCGACCGCCCCGGTCCGTAGATCCCGGCGAGCCGGACCACGTTGCCGCCCGCAGCCAGAGTCTCAGATTCCGCAGCGCGCAGAATTCTACCAGTCTCTCTGTCCGGCTCCGCAGGCGAATCTTCATTCACCACGGAACCATCAATCTGGGGATAGACGCTCGTACTGGAGGTGAACAAGAACCTCGAAGCTGACGGGAATGCCGCCCTCAAATTCCGCATCCCCTCCAGATACACCGCCCGGTAAGCATCACTGCCACCGCCGCGCCCGCTCGCGGCGCAATGCACCACCGCCGTTTCTGAGGGAAAGTCCCCGGCCAACTCCCGCACTGCGTCCGCGTCCGTGAGGCTTACCGCCCGCGCGGGTATTCCTGACTCCCGCAATGCCTGTGCCGATGATTCCCGCTGGCAGATACCCATCACTTCCCTGCCCTGTTCGATGGCCATGCGTGCAAGGGCCTGGCCGAGATACCCGCATCCGCCGATCAGTAATGGTGGCGCCTTCATCGCAGTTCGGATTTCCGCTTCATGATGATTCGTCCTTCAGGCGACGAGGTGGTGCGCCGTCTGATGCGTCAATTGAGTCGCCGGTACCTGCGGGAGATTCCTGTCGGGCAGGAGCTTCTCTCCATCCGCCAGCTCCGCCCGGCAGACAACACGCAGCCGCTCCCACCGGTCCCATGCCAGCTCCGGCGCATGAACAAGCTGCCGCAGCAGACTCAGCCACTCCGTATGAGCGCGCTCGATATCACCTTCCCCGAGATGCGCTGCCGGCTCATGTTTCCTCCGCGAAGGATGCGTCCAGCCCTCGATGACCTCAGCCGTGCCCTCACCGTAGCCGGCTGGCAGCCCGGCGTGGAGATAGCCCTCGTAATTTGCGGCGCCGTAGGCTCCGAGGCAGGCTGAGGCCAGGCGTTCGCTGCCACAGGCTCCCGCTTCATGGAACTGCGATCCGCCGCGAAGATTCGCGAGGTGCATTACCAACTCGTCGAGCGGATAGGAATCATCCTCCAGCGCCGCCGCGATGGCCAGCCCCTCCCCGCCCTGGAAGAAACTGCACACCATGCCCCGCCGCGTCGGCGTGCCATTCTCCTCGATCAGCCCCAGCGTGCGCCAGGCATACACCGCAGTGTTGCCCCCTGCCATTCTCAACTGCGAGCCGTCGGTGGTAATGCGCGGCGCATAGTCAGCGAGCGCAATGCGCTCATCCGGTTCCACCAGCGCGATTCCATACCGGTCCTCATATGCCGGCCATACCGTCTCAGCGAAATCGAGCTGCATCATGAGAATTTCCTGGCGCTGCACCATGCCTGACACCTTGGCGCCGTAGAGGTGTGGAATGAGAATGGGAATGACCGTATCGTCCAACTGATCAAGGCTGTATTCCTGGGTGCCATCGAGTCCCGTGAGCTGGCGTATATTACGGGTCAGCGTGAACCGGCGCGGGCTGCGCTCTATTCCCATCGCCAGTTCTTTGCCGTAAATGGTCCTGCCGCCACGCTCCAGCCGGCATACCCGCCCAATTGGAAAAGCACTGGCCATGAAATGCCAAGCCTCCAGCGCCGGATCGAGGCGATTCATGTAGTGAACCCAGGCAGCGCTCAGCGGATGCAGCGCGACCTGCTCGCGCTTCTTGATTTCCCACTCGCCGCGTGAGTTCAGTATCTCTGTGCGCGTAGGGCGCAGGCCGAAGAGTGTGTTCTGGTCCGCACGCACGGTCTCCGCCTCATGGAGCGGCTTCACCGGCACCAGGGCAGTCACCGTTTCGCAGCCGAGCAGGAGCTTTTGCTTTGTGAAGAGCGCACCCGTCAGCCGCATGGCAGCCGCAAACGGCGGTTCGCCCCGCAGAGCCGCGCGGTCCATCACTCGCAGCATGGTCCCCCAATCAATCTGATTGCTCCGCCGCAGGAATCTCTGATTGGACTCGCTGAGCCGGGGACTCCTCGTAGTGCAGATCACATAGCCAATCTCGTCCAACCCTCGACGACCGGCACGGCCAAACATTTGCAGCAGTTCATCCGGCATGAGATCGCGCTCCCGCCTGCCGTCGAATATACGCGCGTCGGTGATCGTGACGGAGCGCATGGAGAAATTTATGCCAGCGGCGAGTCCAGTGGTGGAGACCACCACACGGAGCAGCCCGGCCTTGGCCAGCGGCTCGATCACTCCCGCCCGCTGTTGATAGCTCATCCCGCTGTGGTGAATGGCCACCCTCTGGTGCAGGAGCGACGAATACTGCGCGCCGAGGATTTGCTCCTGCTCTCGCGTCAGGGACAACGTATCCGGCGTCGGGACAGCGGACGCAATCTGACGCGCGATCTTCTCAGCCTCCTTGCGCTGGGGCGCGAAAATCAGCAGCGGACCCATGCCGGACATCAGCACCTCTGCCGCCAGCCGCGGCCAAAATCCGGTGATCTTCTTTGGGGCACGCCTCGGCAATTGCTCGACCGGCATTTCCTCCAGCGGCACCGGCCGTGTCGCCGTGCTGACCACTTCCACCGTGCGATCCAGCCGCCGCAGCCAGTCGGCGACGTCCCGCGCGTTCCCCACACTGCCACTGAGCAGTAACAAACGCGTCTCGCGTGGCAAGAGCGCCAGCGAAAGTTCATAAGCAAGCCCCCGCACCGGATCACCGATCATCTGATATTCGTCCACCACCAGCAGTGCCGGACCCTCCCCTCGCAGGATGCGCTCGCGCTGTGTTTCCAGGGTAGCCACCACGACTGGCGCGTCAGGTTTCTCCGACAGATCACCGGTGACAATGCCCACCTCCCAGCCCTTCCGCTGCCACTCCAGACGTTTGTCATTCGCCAGCGCCCGCGTCGGCACTGTGTAGATCGCCTGACCTTTGAAGCCACCCTCGATCAGCAGTTCAAAGATGCGGGTCTTTCCAGCTCCTGTCGGCGCATCCACCACGACATCGCGTCCATCCCGCACATGACGCACGGCTTCCTGCTGCCAAAGGTCTGGCAGACTGAGATTGATGGGAAAGCCGGGGCTGGTCATGAAAAGAGAACAGAAGAGCGAATCCGTATTTAGAAACCGCAGAGCCGCGCGCAAGGGATGCGCCAGGAAAATGCAGCGCGGCACCGACTTGCCCAGGGAGGCCCACCCGGAGCGACTGCCGCCCTCCGGGTGGAACAGGTGTAACCGGGCCTTGGCCGTGGCTACGAAAGAGGGTGCCATTCGGGTCAAAATTTCCGTTGCACCTCAGGAATGGGCAGGGTAAGGCCCGCTCCCCTTCCGGCCCCCCTTTTTTACGGGCCGACGCCTTCCGCTGGCAGGCACTCCTCAACTACACCACAGGCCAAACCTTTATATCATGAACAAGCTGGAACAAATTCAACGTGAGCAGACCACCGTAGATCTCGGTAAATTCGAAGTCGGAGACACCGTAAAGGTGAACTGCCGGGTCACCGAAGGCGGCAAAGAGCGCATTCAGGTCTTCGCCGGCATTGTCATCGGCATCAAAGGCACCGCAGCAGGCAAGAGCTTCACCGTTCGCAAGCTCAGCTATGGCGAAGGCGTCGAGCGCGTCTTCCCTTATTACACCCCGCGCATCGCCAGCGTGGAAGTCACCAAGCGCGGCAGCGTCCGCCGTGCAAAACTAAACTACCTCCGCGACCGGGTCGGCAAGGAAGCCGTCTCAGTCAAGGAAATGGCGCGGTAACCTCTCCGTCCAGTCTATTCCCGAAAACCGCGCGCCGCCTTGTGCAGCACGCGGTTTTCTTTTGTGCCAAAATATTCGCACATCAGCCACGGAAGACTGGACAACCGGCAAAGTGCCCCTACTCTCCCAGCCATGACCCCGTTCCCATTCCGACTGACCACCGGGCTGGTCGCCCTTGCGGCCTGCTTCACCATCAATTCCTGCGAATCCACCAAAAAGGCCGACTCAGGCGACTTCGCCGAAGTGGACTACACCGACTCCTCCAGCCGGAAAACCGACGCCGAGAGGGCCGCGCGCCCCTTCGACGATGCCGGTAACTACCGCGAAGACTGGGTGGCCAAAGGCGAGGGTGCCGCAGGCGTGCGCGATACCCCCACTTCCGCCGCCTACACCCAGGATGCCGACGACACCCCGGTGCGCCCCCGCACCGTCGCCTCCAGTGGTTCGTCCGGCCCGAAGAAATCGTCCGGAAGCAGCGGATCAAGTTCCCGCAAGTCCACCGCCAGCAGCAAGCCGAAGCCCAAACCCGTTGCCAAACCCACTTACGTAAAGGTGAAGCCCGGCGACACCCTCTACGGCCTTGCCCTCAAGAACGGAACCACGGTCGCCGCCATCAAATCCGCCAACGGCCTGAAGTCCGACACCATCGTGGACGGCAAGTCTCTGAAGATTCCCAAGAAGAAGTAACCTGCGACTCCACTCTTCCACGCGCCCCGTCGGCCTGCCGCCGGGGCGCTTTTTCTTTATACACACATGACCTGGAAACTCTTCGCCGACCTGCTGGTCATCGCCGCCTACTTTGGAGCCATCCTTGGGATCGGTGTTTATTTCAGCCGCCGGGCGGGCAGCATGCACGACTTCGCGCTCGGCGGTCGTTCCATCCCGTGGTGGGCAGTGCTCGCCAGCATCCTCGCCGCGGAGATCAGTGCCGGCACGTTCTTCGGCACACCAGGGGAAGGCTACGCACTGAAGAACTACACCTATGCGCAACTCCTCATCGGCTACCTGCTGGCCAGGGTCGTAGTGAGCGCGGTCTTCATCCCCGCCTATTACCGGCACAATGTCGTCAGCATCTATGAATTTCTGGACCAGCGATTCGGCGTGCGCACGCGCCGTGTTGCCAGCGCAGTCTTTCTCGTCACCCGCGTCCTCGCCAGCGGCGCCCGGCTGTGGGTGCCCACGGTGCTGGCAGTCATCATCTGGAATCTAAATCACCCCGGAGATCCACTCAGCACCTGGGGCACCTTCTCCGTCTGTGCTGTCTCGCTGGTTATCGTCACCATCCTCACGGCGCTCTACACCGCCATCGGCGGCATCAAGGCCGTCATCTGGACGGACGTGATCCAGATACTCGTGCTCTTCTGCGCCCTCGGCTTCTCACTGTGGTTTCTGCTGGGGCACATCCCCGGAGGCTGGGCCGGTGCGAAAGAACACCTCACCGGCGACCACGATCTCAAGCTCTTCCAGTGGACCGGCGATACGCCCGCCGACACTCTGTGGGGGAAGATAAAGAGCATCTTCGAAACCGAATACACGATGTGGGCCGCGTTCTTCGGATCGCTCTTCACCACCATGGCCACTCACGGCACTGATCAGGATATGGTGCAACGAATGCTCACTGCGAAAAACAAACACCAGAGCGCCGCCGCCACCATCCTGTCCGGCCTTGCCGACATCCCCGTCGTGCTCGCCGTCCTCACCATCGGCATCCTGCTCTACGTTTACTACGGCATCCCCGGCAACGGCGGCGAACTGCTCGCCCTGAACAGCAAAGGCAAGGTGGACTCCATGCAGGTGTTTCCCTACTTCGTGATGACCGAAATGCCCGGCGGCCTGCGCGGTCTCGTCATCGCCGGCGTGCTGGCCACCACCATGGGCTCGCTCGGCACCGCCATGAATTCGCTGGCCACCAGCTACGTGCGCGACTTCCACTTTCGCTGGTTCGGCGAGCCAAAGGAAGAGGCTGCGAAAGTCCGCATCATCCGGCTCTCCACCGCCATGTTCGCCGTCTTCCTGATCATCGTCGGCCTCGGCACCGCTCTGGTCAAAGCCCACAATCCCAACCTCCGCATCATCCCGATCATCCTCAGCAGCTTCGGCTATACCTACGGCTCGCTGCTCGGCATCTTCCTCATCGCCCTCTTCGCCCCCGGTCGCGGCAATGACCGCGGCAACCTCATCGCCATGGCCGCCGGCTTTCTGAGCGTCGCCTTCCTCAGCGGCCTGGATAATGGCGTCGCCAGCATGTTCGGCGGCACCGGCATCCCGCGCCCCGACTGGATGCCCGTGCTGGAATTCCCCTGGTGGATCATGTGCGGCACGATCATCACCTTCGGCGTCGCCGTCTGCTTCAAGTCGCCGAGGGAAACCGCGGCCAATCAAAAACCGTCGTGAAAATTGGACGCAAACGAGTCCCCCTTCTCCTGAGCACCATCGTATTGGCAGCGGCGGGCTTTTGGATTTGGAAGGCGCGTTTAGCAGGGCAGCCCGCGGAAAAAATGGCCGCCTCCGCTGCAGCTTACCCGGATAATACCTTTTCGCCTGATGTCCTGGCCGCACTTCCCGACGCCACTTCGTGGACACTGCTGTCCATCGATCCTGGGCCATACAAAAAGACTGCTGATGAGTTCCACGGGTACCCTGTCCTTGGACGACTTCCACTCTCTAATTCCAAGGCAACACTCAACGCCATTCATGAAATCGTGGAAGCGGCCAGGAACTGGGATAATTCAATCGCGCTGTGCTTCTGGCCCCGCCACGGGCTTTCAGCCATCCTCAAGGATGGCCGCAGGGTCGATTTCGTGATTTGCTATGAATGTGTTCAGGCGAAGATGTTTGTGGACGGCGAATTCGGCGACATCGTGCACTTTGGAACGAAACGCACCAAGATCAGTCCTGCTCCGCTGAACGATTTGCTCAAAGCCCACAACATTCCAATGCCGCCGCAGCCGGATTGATTGCCCATGGACTTCTCCACCCTCGACGCCCTCAAATCCCGTCTCGATGCGCACCGTCCGCTGGACCCGGCCATCGTGCAGAATCTGCGCGAGGACTTGATCGTGCGCTGGACTTACCACTCCAATGCCATTGAAGGCAACACCCTCACGCTGCGAGAGACGAAGGTCGCTCTCGAAGGCATCACCGTGGGCGGCAAACGGCTCGTGGATCACCTCGAAGCCATCAATCACCGTGACGCCATTCTCCTGCTGGAGGACATGGTCGCAGGCGGCGGGCTGCTGACGGCACGGGACATTCGAAGCCTGCACCAGCTCATCCTGCGCGGCATAGACGACGCGAATGCCGGCGTATGGCGTCGCGTGAATGTCCGCATCGCCGGAGCGGAACATTTGCCGCCGGATGCCCTTCATGTGCCGGAACTCATGGACCAGCTCCTCGCCTGGCACGCCGGTGAAGCGCAGCAACTTCATCCAGTCGAACGCGCCGCGCGACTGCACAGCGACTTTGTCAAGATTCATCCCTTCACCGACGGCAACGGGCGCACCAGCCGCCTGCTCATGAACCTTGAGCTTTTGCGCTTTGGCTTTCCCGCTGCGGTTCTGCCCGTGGAGCGCCGTCTGGAATACTACGAAACTCTGGAGTCCGCGCACGTGGCCGGGAACTTCCTCCCTTTTCTGAAACTCATCACCGGCCTGGTGCAGGAGAGCTTCGCGCCCCACTGGCAGGCGCTAAGAATGGAGCCACCCGCCGTCTGATGCCGCTACGGCACCACCTTCACCGGAGTGCCTATCTGCACCACGCCAAAGAGGATTTCCGCCATGCCCCGGGGCAGCCTTACGCAGCCGTGAGACGCCGGACTGCCGGGGCTTGGAAGATGGCCGGCGTGCATCCCAATGGGCCCATGAAAGCGCATCCAGAACGGCATGCTGGCACCGACAAACCGTCCACCGCCGTCGCGACCTGATCTGGCATCAGAGACCACAACATCGCCGCTGCTATTCACAACCTGTCCCCAGCGGTCGGAATACTTATCCAGAACTTTTTCGCTCACACTGTAGCTGCCTGTCGGCGTGCTGTGACCGCTCTTGCCTGAAGCCACATACGTCCAGCCCACAGGCTGCCCTCCCCGGGTGATGAACGCCTTTTGCTCACTGAGATCAATCGTCACTGCGAGGCCGCCACTGAGACTGCCGCCGTTCCATTCATACAGCACGGGCGCAGCAGGCGTGCCATTCTTCAGTCCACGGCTTCCCTTTTCCTGAAGTGTCGTCTGATCCACAGCGATGGCTTTGCGCAAGGTTTCGCCAGGCTCGAGTGAGGCCGTACGGCAGGAGGAAAGTCCGCCAGCCAAAAGAAGCAGGAGCACACGACCGGCATACTGGCGC
>JANOZA010000914.1:0-6500 GCA_031429155.1 Verrucomicrobiota bacterium
ACAGGAACGCATAAGCCGCCGCCCCCAGGAGACTCACCGGCACCGCCCCCGCCACACTCCAGCGACTGGTGAGGATCTGTCCGCAGCCACTCTCCGGCCCGCAGCCCGGCATCGTCTTCCCCTCCGCCGACTGCCACGCCAGATACAGCGCCACGCACAGCGCCCCACCGAACAACCCCGCCGCCACCAGCCGGCGCACCCCGCCCACCGACGACGGCAGCGGAGCCTCCGCCGCGGCGGCCCCGGGTTTCGCATTCGACTCGCGTCCTGACCCGGGAGCCGGCCTGCGCGATCCTCCGGCCGGTGATGACTGCTTTCTGCGGTTCTTGTTCATAGCTGATATGCCCCACGCTTCCCTCCGGCACCGCGCCGGACAAGCCTGAACTTCGCCGCACCCGCGCCGCATCACCCGCCGGCGGAGGGTCACATTTTTTCAACAAAATGCGCTCCCCGCACTCGCAAATCCCGGGAAATGTTGTAGAGGCACCCGCACCCACCGACCGTCCACCCATCCCGCCGCCCTTTCACGCCATGAGAGTTGTCCGTTACGATGAAGACCCGCCCCTGCGCTGAGGCTCTTCCAGTGAAGGTCTCACTAGCATGGCTTTTAGAGCAGAAAGCCGTGCCTGTCTGTGGCGGAATCTTTAGAGGAGAGTACCGCGCGACACATTCACTGACCGCATCGCGCGCGGAGCGGGTGGCGATGCCCGATGGCTCCACTCAGATTCAGGTTCCGGCCGGACGGTGGATCATTCAGTTCCTTGCTGTGATAAGCGCCGGGATTGGATTGGCTGCCGCCTGCTTTGTCCCCGTAGGCTTGATTCGACAAAGCCTGGCGGGAATTTGGCCAACGTTGATCAGCGGAGGCTTGGCCGGTGCTCTTGCCTCCCGCTGGCTGATTCGCCGGCATCCTGCCGTCCTACTGACCTGGCACCCCGCGGAGGGCAGGGTTGTTGCCGACAATGGCCGCCTCAGGATCGCCGAAACGGACATTGAGCGATTGATCCTGTTCACCGGAAGAGGTGCCATCACACTGCCGGCGCATCCTGGAGTTACCTGTACCGACTGGGCAATGGACTACGGAGTCCTGCTCGTACAGCGGATATCTGCCCCCGCCGATGAGGCTGAGATGGTCTTCCGATATGCACTCTCGGAATCTGCTGTGAGAAAAGCAGCACACCTGGCTGCGGAGATGTTGAGGGTTCCGCTTCAAGAATTGCCTCCTCCGCGCGACTAGTCCTCGGCTCTCACAGAGAAGAAAAGTTTTTCTGCCACCTCACTCCTTCGCCTTCAACTGCGGGAAGAGCACGACGTCCCGGATCGAATCGCAGCCGGTGAGCATCATGATGAGGCGGTCAATGCCGATGCCGATGCCGCCGGCGGGGGGCATGCCGTGGTCGAGGGCGAGGAGGAATTCTTCGTCGAGCTTTTGCGTCTCCTCGCCGGCCTGGTGTTCGAGGCGCTGGCGCTGGACGTGGGGGTCGTTGAGTTCGGAATAGCCGGGGCTGATTTCGACGCCGTTGATGATGAGTTCATAGACATCCACCACGCTGCCGTCGGCGGCGTTCTGCTTGGCGAGCGGGACGAGTTCGGTGGGAACGTGGGTGACGAAGCACGGGTTGAAGGTCTTTTCCTCAATGCGCTTTTCGAAGACCTGCTGCGTGACTTCGTAGTCCTCCATGCCGGGGGAGATTTCGACGCCAAGTTCCGCGCAGCGGGCGCGGCGCTGCTCCGCGGTGTAGTCGAACCACTGCGCGTCCACGCTGCGGAGGAGGTCGCGATAGGGTGTGCGTTTCCACGGGCGGCTGAGGTCAATGGTGCGCGTGACGTTGCCCTCGGCGTCCTTGTGTTCGATGACGAGGGTGCCGATGAACTTCTCGGCGAGGTGGCAGACGAGTTCCTCCACGAGGTCGGCCATTTTCTCAAAGTCAGCATAGGCCCAGTAGGCTTCGAGCATGGTGAACTCGGGATTGTGCCGGCGGCTGATGCCTTCGTTGCGGAAGTTGCGGTTCAGTTCAAAAACCTTGGTGAAGCCGCCGACGAGCAGGCGCTTCAGGTAAAGCTCCGGCGCGATGCGGAGGTAGAACGGCTGGCCGAGGGCGTTGTGAAAAGTCTCGAACGGACGGGCCGCCGCGCCGCCGGGGACGGACTGGAGCATGGGCGTTTCCACTTCCAGAAAGTCGCGGTCCTGAAGCCAGCGGCGGGTTTCCGCGACCATCTTGCTGCGCATGATGAAGACCTCGCGGCTGCGCTGGTTGGACATGAGGTCGAGGTAGCGCTGGCGGTATTTGATCTCGCGGTCGGCGACGCCGTGCCATTTGTCAGGCATCGGGCGCATGGACTTGGAGAGAACGGTGAGAGCGGTGACTTTGATGGACGGCTCGCCGGTCTTGGTGATGAAAGTTTCGCCCTCCACGCCGGCCCAGTCGCCGATGTCCAGCATGTCGGTGAAGGTCTTAAAGACCTCCTCGGACACGTTCTTCGCATTGAGGAAGCACTGGAAGCGGCCTTCGATGTCGGAGAGGTCGAAGAACTGCGTCTTTCCCATGTCGCGGCGGGCAGTGATGCGACCGGCAGCGCTGACGGTGAGGCCTTCGACGAAGTTGTCGCGCAAGGCGGGCAGCGAATGAGTGATGTCGTAGCGGCCGCCCCATGGGTTGATGCCGGCAGCTTTCAGCTTTTCCAGCTTCTCGCGGCGGTTGGCGAGAAGTTCGGATTCGGAGGGGGCGGCGGCGGTGGGAGGCGGGTTATCCATAGGAGGGCGCAAGCAGTGACACGCCGCTCCTGAAAAGCAAGCCGCTGGGCTCGCGGGGGTTACGCTCCGTCGTGATCGTGCTGGAGCGCCCGGCGGGTCATCAGCAGAATGAGAATGGCTGGGAGCATGGCGGAGGCGGCGAAAATGCCGCCGGCCAGCGAACCGGAGGGCTCGGCGGGGAGTTGGGCGAGCGTGTGCCAGTCGTGCCGCTGACAGGTGAGGAAAAGGGAGACGGCGAGGAGGCCGGAAAGGCTGAGCAGCGTCCACCAGCCGGAGCGTTTGCCGGCGGCGGTCAGCGCGGCGCCGACAGCAGCGATGATGCCGGTCGCAGTCCATGCCTGGATGCCGGTGCGCCCGTCGCCGATTTCTCCAAACACGGGCATGCCCGCGTGTGCCGCGGCAAGGGTAAAGCAGCCGATGGCAAGGAGCACGCCGGTAATGAATACCATCAGCGCCGGCACCGTATGCCGGTCGGTCCAGCGTGGATTATCGTCTGTCAGTTGGCAGAGGCGGGTCACGGATGGACGCTGGAAGAGCGCGATGAGGCCGAGTGGCAGAGCGATTCCAAATATCCCGGCGAAGGCAAAGAGCAGGGTGCCATCACTAGCTACCGCGTCCCCGGCGGTGGCGTTGGAGGAAAGGTAGAACATGGAGGCGGTGGCGGCTCCCATGCAGACAAGGACCGTGAGCAGGACAACCCATCCTGCGGCATGAATAAGCGGCGGTGCCCAGCGGCGCAGCGTGGCGGAGCCGATTCCGAGCAGCAGAAGTCCTGCGGCACCGGCAGCAGAGAGAAACATCTCGCCGTGCAGATGCCATGAGCGCACTCCGAATGGACCGAGCCAGGCGGCTGATGTGGAGTCGGCCTCCAGAGCGAGTCCTGGAATGCGGCAGGCGATGACCATTCCCAAAAGAATAAGCACCGCACCGCTAATGACCATTCCAAAACTGCGGTCTGCCGGATCGCCGATTTCTTCCGCCCGGGCCATCGGCTCGGACCGGTGTATGCCGAGGGCTGAAGGAACGGGGAAGGAAAGTGGCTCGTCGAAGTCCGGTTCTTCTTCCAGATGCGACGGAAACGCCGGGAAAGCGGCGGGTTGAAATAGAAACGGTGCCGCCTCCGGCGCGGCTGCCGAACTGTGGTCCGCCCTGGCCGTGATGAGCGCAGGCGGCGGCATCTCGATCGCGATCGGAACGGGGCGGAGCGGTGGCGAAGGCATCGGCACCGGCACAGGAAGGAAGGTATCGGGCGATGGGGGGGCAGCTTCTTCCTTCGCAGGCGCGATGGGCGAAATCAGCGAGGCGATGCTCCATTCATCCGCCTCGGGTTCGGGCATGGCGACAGGGAGGGGGATGGCGCTGGAAGTGAGCGCCGTGGCGATGCTTCTAAGGTCGAAGCCATCGTCCGCGAGGTCCGGCTTGTTGCCCTCGACCGGTGGCAGATCCAAAAAGTCAGTAGTCGAGACCGGTTCCTCCGGCAGCACGATGCGCTGCGCTGCTTCTGCAACGGACACGTCGGTTTTGTCCTCCGGCACGATAAGCAGGAAGTCTCCCTCGCGCAGCGAATCGTCAGCTTCGTCCGTCATGGGTTGCCCCAATCCCTGGAGAGAGTCGGCAACGAAGGCGAACTCCTTCCTCTGTGAGGATGAAAGCAGTGGCACCTCGCCGGCGGGAGTATGCCCAGCCGACTGCGACGCCGGTGTTAAATCGGGGAAAGGGGCCAGTGGGGGAAGGTCTTCCGGCGGCATGGAGGGCGATGCTGGCGCAGGATTTCGTCCGCTGCAAGGAGTTGTCCGGCGGCATGGCCTCCAGCCGTAAGAAGTAGTCCCGAATTCAGCCCGCCTGTGTGCGCCCACGTCCCCGGCTCTGATCCACTGCCGGCTGCGCGGAGCGGGGGGAGTTTTTGAGTTCGGCGAAAATAAGCCGCCCGGCGCTGGTTTGCAGCGCGGACGAAACGGTAACGATGGCTGTCTGGCCGATGCGGTTCTTGGCGTGGTTGACGACGATCATGGTGCCGTCTGCCAGGTAGCCGACGGCCTGATGCTCATCTTTGCCTTCCTTGACGAGGACGAGTTCCAGTTCGTCACCTGCATTGATGATGACGCGCATGGCCTGGGCGAGCTGATTGAGATTCAGCACTGCCAGCCCCTGAAGCTGCGCCACGCGGCCGAGATTGGCGTCGTTTGTCAGGAGTTTCGCGTCCAGCGATTTGGCAAGCTGGACGAGTTTCGTATCCACGAGCTTTTCATTCGGCTGGTAATCGTCATGCACGGAAATCTCCAGCCCGCCGAGACGCTTGAGTTCTTCCAGGCACTCCAGCCCGCGGCGTCCGCGGTCGCGTTTGATGGTGTCCAGCGAATCGGACAGGACGTGCAATTCATCGAGGACAAAGCGCGGCACGATGAGTGTGCCACCGATGAATCCTGTGGCGCAGATGCCAGGCAGGCGGCCATCAATGATGATATTGGTGTCCACCAGCAAAGGCTGCTGGATGATGCCCTCATTGCGAAAGCGGACGTAGGGGATGATGAGCGAAAACTCCTGACGATTGCTGCGCAGGGCCAGCGCCGTGCCGAGGTAACCCAGCGCAAGGTAGATGCCCAGTTGGATCCAGCCGCCGCGACCACCCGGATTCTCTGCCCACGGAATGGTCGTGATCAGCCACGCGCAGAAAATACCGATCATCAGTCCAAACGTCCCGGCGGAGAAACTACGGATCGTCATGTTCCGCAGCAGCATGTCGAGCCCGATGACGAGGCCGCCGAAAAGCAGGCCGAGGGCACTGGCGGTGAGGATACTCACTTCCGTCTGCCCGGTGCTGACGACCGACATGCCGAGCAGCACGCAACAGATGAGGAAAACGGCGCGGACGGTATGGATCAGGGTGCGGGGTGGCATCTGTTGAGGTAAATGGGCTTTGTCCGGAGCGGGGGTCAGCGCTTCTTCGGCTTCACTGCGGGGGCGGGAGGCGGCGACGGCTCGGGTGGCTTGTCTTTATAGAATACGAGGCCGCGCCGGCGGAGGTTTGCGATGAGGCTTTCCAGATTTTGACGAAGCTCCGTGTCGTTGAGCAGTGCGTGGAGCACGCCTCTGCCGGAGCGCGCTTCCTTGAGCAGCGCCTCCAGGGCATCCGCAGCATCGTTCAATGCTGAGGTGGCTCCGGAGAAGCCCTTCAACCCCGGCCCCAGGTGGTCCATCGCTTTGTCCATCTTGGCGAGCGCACTGTCGGCCTTCGTTGAAGCGGACGATGCGGTTTGCAGCGTGGTCTTCAGCAGCGCGAGAGCATCATGCAGTGCGGTCGTGTTCTCCTCGCTCAGCACCTGACTTTCGATCTTGTCTATGCTGGCGTTGAGCTTAGCCAGCGTGCCCGAGATGTTCTTGAGGTTTCCATCGGAAAGCACTTCGGTGTTCAGACGGGTGATGGTTTTGTTGAGTTCGGCCAGGCCGGAGCGGATGTCCTTCATCACCTCGGTCGCTTCGTCCGTGACCTTTGTCGCGGCGGCGGTCAGAGCCATCGCGCCCACCCCTGCCAGGATCAAAAACTTCTTCATTGCTGCGCCCTCTCGATTTTTTGGATAGCGCAACAGGTATCGGCTTGCCGGGGGCTGATCAAGCAGGATTTATGCCGTAGTTTGGTGCACTAAAGCCCGCAGGTCAGCGCGGTTGCGCCATAATTGCGATCCTCCGCGGTTGGTGATGGCGTGATGCTGCATTGATCGGGCAGGTCCGGATCGTCATTCGGTAC
>JANOZA010000915.1:0-6354 GCA_031429155.1 Verrucomicrobiota bacterium
GGAATTGCTGGCGGCGCGCGAAAAAACTCGAAGTGTGCGGCGGTCTGGATAAGGATTGACAACAAGTAGATGAGTTTGACCCCCGCATACCTGAAAGACGACGCGCTGCTGGCTGACATCGCCGCGGCGGAGCATTGCGAAGATCGTTTCCGCCTGTGGTGGCTTGGTCAGAGCGGGTTCCTGCTGCAGTGGGCGGGTCATTACCTGCTCTTTGATCCCTACCTGTCGGAATCACTTACCGAGAAATACGCGGCATCCGACAAGCCTCACGTCCGCATGAGCGAAAGAGTCATAGACCCCTCGCGGCTCGACATGGTTGAGGTGGTGACTTCAAGTCACAATCACACGGATCATCTCGATCCCGGGACGCTCGTGCCGCTGATCGGGGCCAACCCCCGGCTTCAAATGGTACTTCCCGCCGCCAATATGGAGTTTGCCCGCGGGCGCCTGGCGGGCGCGTCCGTGGAGATGATTGCGTTGAATGAGGGCACTTCAGTCGAGGCTGGCGGCTTTCAATTCACCGGCGTCGCCGCGGCCCACAATGAGATTTCCCGCGACGCGGAGGGTCGCTGTCACTACCTTGGGTTTATCGTGCGCTTCGGGAAATTTGTGATCTACCACAGCGGCGACACTCTTTGGCATGACGGACTGGTGGAGGTTCTACGCGCTGCGGCTCCCCATGTGGTCCTGGTGCCGATCAATGGAAACAGGCGGGAACGTCGTGTCGCCGGAAACCTCAATGGGACCGAGGCTGCTGCACTGGCTAAGTCGTGCCGCGCCGCGCTCGCAGTACCACATCATTTCGACATGTTTGCTTTCAATACAGAGACACCGGACGAGTTTTCGTCGGCATGTCTGCGGCTTTCTCAGCCATTCATCGTTCTCAGGCTTGGGGAGGGAATTTCTTTCCCTCTACCGTGACCTCGATCAGTTGGTTTTCGCCGGTCTTTCTCATGCACGGATTGTTCACGGATAGAGGAATGAAACCATGATCCATCGCGGCAGGTACTTAATAGACAGTTTTCAATTAGGTCATTGGGAATGGAGCCTGGGGGAGGATATTTAAGGGATTTTGAAAATAATCGCAATTCAGACTTGATAATTTTATCATCTTAAGCTACTGGTTGGGCCGTTCTTCGCGGGGAGAAGGAAGAAACTATAGAATTTACGGAAATTTTCTGGACGAACCCATTACCTGAACTATAATTACCTGAACCTATATAAATTTTAGAAATGCAAACAGCCGAAGACACAAAAACCACGATAAGGAAGGATGCAGGAAAGCTCGCGGACTTCATTATGTTCACGCAGCGAAGTTTTCTTTTGAATCTATCGAAGGAGTTGAACAAGGGCAGCGTGTCCTACGCTCAGTTCTTCTTGCTTGGATATCTCGCCAACGAAAACTTTCTCACGATGACTGATATCTCGAAGAAGATGGGTCACAGCACAGCGGCGGCGACCGGGCTGGTGGACCGTCTCGAAAAGCTCGGCTACGTGCAGCGGCTGCATGCCAGCGAAGACCGTCGTAAGGTAATGGTCCAAATTACCAAGAAGGGCATCGAACTCGTGGAGCGTATCCGCGAGGACATCGTCGGCAGCCTGGTTACCCTCATGGTGGATCTTGACGAAAATGAGCAGGACGCCTTGCTCAAGACATACGGCAAGATTTCGACTTTCGTGCGCTCCAACTGAGCTGCGGATTCTCTCCCCCCCCGGAGAATCAAGGGCCGGACAGGAAACTGTCCGGCCCTTTTTGCTGAACTCGCAGCATCGGGAGCGTGACTGCGGAGGAAAATCCGCTTCCTGCCTCCCGGTGGATAGTCCATACAGCGTCTCTCGCTCATGAATCACAAGCTCCTCCTTTCCATCGTTCGTCTCAAAGCAGCGGATGATTACCAACTCGGCCCCGACAGCTTGGTGCAGGCAGGCGTACCGCAGGGGAAAGAGGAACGACTCACGCTACCCACCAGCCGCATCTTCCCCGGCGCGGACCACGACTGCCGGGTCTATGTGCCTGCCAAGTATGACGCCGCGAAGCCCGCAGCCCCCCGACTCTGAATGGCCTCCCGCGCCTTCGATACCTTCGGCCTTCCCCACTGCGCGGCCATCGCCGCCACCGCCGTCGCCGCCATCTACATGGTGCGGCTGAACCGCTCACCGCTAGTCACGCAGCAGCGCAAGCACCGTGCGAATGTCATCCTCGGCATCATCCTCATCACCGCCGTCACCCTCGACCCCATCCTCACATGGTTGCGTTATTCAGAAAACCCTGACACCGCCGCCCGCCTCGTCCGCGAGACCGCGCTCCCCCTTTACCTCTGCGATGTCGTCTCCCTCGTCCTCGCGTATGCCCTCATCCGGCGGCGGCAGCGGTGGGCGGAAATCGGTTATCTCTGGGGCATGGCCGGCACCCTCCAGGGACTCATCACGCCCACCCTCTACTTCTCGTGGGACACCCCCGAGTATTACGCCTTCTTCGCCCAGCACGGCGGCGTCCCCGTCGCCGCCCTTACACTAGCCTTCGGAACCGCCATGCGGCCCCTGCCGGGCGCCTTCAACCGCGCCCTCTTCTGGAGCTGGATCTACATGGCCGTCGTCTATGCCCTCAACTGGCTCCTCTCCGCCAACTACGGCTTCCTCAATGCCAAGCCCTCCGTCGGCACCCTCTTCGACTACATGGGCCCCTATCCCTGGTATCTCCTCACACTTCAGGCCGTCGCCTTCACTCTCTACTTCCTCCTCCTCCTCCCCTTCCGTCGCGGGAGAAGGGAGCAGGATAAAGCCGCGCCTCGCCTGTCCCCCAGCGCGTAGCGCACCAGCCCGGGCAAAAAGAGCGGCTCCCGCAGCAGAAATTGCCGGGCATCTGGTGAAAATAGCTGCTTTCCCTGCGGAAATGATCAGTCTCCCGGACAAGGAGCCCGCTCTCCCAGTGGAGATGGCCGGTCGGGCAGCAAAAATGGCCGGTCGGGCGGCAGAAATGCCCGGTCGGGCAGCAGAAATGGGCGGTCGGGCGGCAGAAATGGCCGGTCGGGCAGTAGAAATGGCCGGTCGGGCAGCAGAAATGGTCGGTCCGGCTGCCCGATGTGCCATTTCTGCCGCCCGATTCCCCATTCCTGTCACCAGATCAGCCATTCCGCCCGCCGGAGCAGGCATGCCGTCCAGCCAATCTGCGATTTTTTCCGACCGGGGAGCCAGTTCCAATGCCCGACTGGCTGGTTTTAGCTCCCGAGGCCCCATTTCTGAAGGGGAATCGCCCAGCTTCGGAAGCGGACCAGCCATTTAAGCCGGACGAGCGGCAATTTTTGTTGGCGGAGCCGCTCCGTCCTTACGAGCCGTCGGAGTAGGCGGATCTGTTGAAGGGTGACCTTCAACGCGCGCCCGGTGTGACGAAGTCCCTCACGAGACGGCGAGGACGGTCCGGGCGTGGGCGGCGTCGCGGGTGATTTGGGCTTTGAGCTGCTCGATATTTTCAAAGCGCTGCTCTTCGCGGAGGCGCTGGACGAAGCGGACTTCCATAGTCTCGCCGTAGAGGTCGCCGGTGAAGTCGAAGAGGTGGACTTCGAGGTGCCGGCCGGTGCTCTCGGCGTCCACGGTGGGGCGGTGTCCGAGGTTGGCGACGCCGGGGAGGAGGTCGCCGCGGACGAGGGCGCGGACGGCATAGACGCCGAGGGGCGGGAGTTGCTCGGCCTCCAGCGCCAGGTTGGCGGTGGGGAAGCCGAGTTGATTCCCAAGGTGGCGGCCGTGGACGACGGTGCCGAGGATGGAGTAGTCGCGCGCGAGGAGGTGCCCGGCGTCTGTGAAGTCGCCGCACTCGACGGCGGTGCGGATGCGGGTGCTGCTAACCGGTTCGCCGCCAAAGGTGACGGGACAGACGCCGTGGGCGGTGAAGCCGTGGCGCTGGCCGAGGGTGAGTAATGTGGCCAGGGTGCCGGTGCGCCCGCGCCCGAAGGCCCAGGATTTCCCCACGGTGATGGAGGCGAGCGGACGGGAAGCGGCGGTGATGCGTTCGATGAAGGCGGCGGGCTCCAGCGCGGCGGTTTCGGCATCGAAGGGGATGACGAGCAGGTGACTAACGCCGAGGCGTTCCATGATGAGGGCCTTGTGCCGCGTGGAGGTGAGGAGGCGCGGGGCTTTGTCAGGGCGCAGAAATTTCAGCGGATGGGGATCGAAGGTGGCGACGACGACAGTGCCGCCTGCGGCCACTGCGGCGGCGCGCGCATGAGCGATGACTTCCTGGTGCCCGGCATGAACGCCGTCGAAGAATCCGATGGCGAGGTGGATGGGGCCGGGGACGGAGGCGAGGCTTTCGATGCTGCTGAGCGTTTGCATTGTCAGGCTCCGCGGAGGCGGCTGACGTCCCGCAGGGAGAGGATGCGGGAGAGGATCTGCTCGCGGGGGAGGTTCTTCAAATCGTCGAAGGTGAGATTGCCGGCGACGGTGAACTTGCCGCTGCGCGTGCGGCGCAGGCCGGCCATGTGCCCGCAGCAGCCGAGGGCGTCGCCGATGTCGTGACAGTAAGTGCGGACGTAGAAGCCTTTGCTGCACACGACGCGAAACTCGATGTCAGGGAGGGCGATGCCCTTGATCTCATGATGAAAGACAGTGACGAGCCGGGGCTGGCGCTCGACGACTTCGCCCTTCCGCGCGAGCTTGTAGAGCGGGACGCCGCCGATCTTGATGGCGCTAACCATGGGGGGCATCTGGTAGAAGTCGCCGCGCAATTTCGCGAAGGCGGCTTCGATCTGCTCGGGAGTGAGGTCCGGCACGGGCTTCGACTCCAGCACTTCTCCACTGCTGTCCTGGGTGCTGGTGGAACTGCCGAGGCGCAGCGTGCCTTCGTATTCTTTTTCCTCGGCCATGAGGAGGTCCTGCATCTTGGTGCCGCGCCCTATCACGAGAATGAGCAGGCCGGTGGCCATGGGGTCGAGCGTGCCGCAGTGGCCGATTTTCTTGGTGCCAATGGCACGGCGCGCGACGGCGACGACGTCGTGCGACGTCATGTCAGGCTGCTTGTCTATAAGAAGCACGCCGTCAATCTCGGCGTCCTGCTGGCGGGGTTTAGGAGGGAGGGAGTGCTTCATCAATGGCTTGGAAAACTCTGGCTTTGGCATCTGAAAGGGGGCCGCGGAGGCGCGCGCCGGCAGCGAGGGCGTGCCCGCCTCCGCCGAAGACAGCACAAACCTTGCCGACATCCACGCGCGGGTCTTTGCTGCGCAGACTGATGCGGACTTTGCCGTCAGGGCCGGGCAGTTCTTCGAATGCAGCGGCAACGATGACGCCCTGAATGCTGCGGAGGTTATCAATGAGGCCCTCGGCATCCTCCGGCTTCATGCCGGTGCTGGCGGCCATTTCCGCAGTGAGTCCCCATGAGGCGACGCGCCCGCCGTGCGTGAGTTCCATGGAATTCAAAAGCCCGCGCAGCAGCGTGATGCGCCGCAGCGGGAAGTTCTCGTAGGTGGAACGCGACAAGCCGGCGATGTCCACGCCGAGGCGAATGAGCGCCGCGCCGATCTCATACGTGCGCGCCGTGGTGCCCTGATACTGGAATGATCCGGTGTCGGTGCTGATGGCGACGTAGAGGTTGGACCCGATGTCGGCATCCAGGGGCAGCGCGGTGGCGAAGAGGAGATTGAAAATGATCTCGCCGGTGGCTGGCGCATCGCTGTCTATGAAATGCAGGTCGCCGTAGTCTTCGTTGCTGCGGTGGTGGTCCATGTTGATCCACAGCGGCGACTGGATGGCGGCAAGGCACTTTTCACCGAGACGTTCGCGGGTGGCGCAGTCCACGGCGATGACGACATCCGCCTTGATAGGCTCATCGCCGGGTTGCTCAACCATCTCCGAGCCTGGCAGGAACCGCAGCGTCTCCGGAACGCGGTCTTCATTCAGCACGCGCACGGACTTGCCCATCTTTTTCAACGCCAGCGCGACGGCGAGCGAGGAGCCGATGGCATCACCATCCGGACGGTAATGGCTGAGCACGACGAATGACGAGCCTTTTTGAAAGTGGCACGCGATGTCGTGGAGAGAAGTGTTGGTGCGGAGAGGCATGGAGGAATGAAAATGCAGAACGGGGAATGAAGGGATCAATCCTCGACTTTCCCGGCATCCGGTTCGGTGGCTGCAATGCCGGCCGCTGCGTCACGTGCTGCGGAGGCGGCCAGTTGCTCATCAATGGTATCCATCAGATGCGTGATGCGCACCCCGCGCTCGACGCTGTGATCCAGACGGAAGTGAAACCGCGGCGTGTTCTTGAGGATGACGCGTTTGCTAACGCGCGACTGGAGATCGCCATGCCGGTTATTGAGCACCTCCACCACATGCGTCGCCTTATGATCCGGCCCGATGAAGCCG
>JANOZA010000916.1:0-12940 GCA_031429155.1 Verrucomicrobiota bacterium
GGTGCCGAGCTTGGTGACGGTGACTGATGCCGTGAACGTGTCGTCCGAGGTGTCCACCGGGTCCACTCCGGGAAGCCGGGCCGTACTATTGACGATGGCTGAAATGCCCGCGTTGTCGGCCTTAAGTTGGAAGCCCATACACATGTCGGAACTATCGTTGCCACTATTGCGCAAGATGATGGCGATGGTGTGCGTGCCGGAGGTAATCTTGGGGACCGCTACGGTGACAAAAGAATCAGCCTTGGCACCCGCCGTGAGCGTCGCTCTGCCCGGCCCACCGGCCTGATCGAGGAAGAAAGACTGGATGGTATTTTCGTTGCCATTGTTTGGCGCCGGGGGGACTGCGGTACCGGTTAGTCCCTCTTCGTTATTTGTAGCCGCTGTGTCGGTGGCCGCCACATCGTTATAGGCAATCGCGGAGTTGTCACGGTTCACCCGGGCGACGGCCACTCCGTCATAGTAAATGACGGCGTTGTCATCAAGAAGCATCCGGATGCGAGGCTTTGTAAAATCCTGAGCAGCGGTGAAGGTAGTTCTGTAGTAGGAAGCAAACCTGCGGGTGGCTGGGGTTTTTGTCAGCGCAGTGCCAAAAGCAAGCATTTCAGGGGCAATGTCTGTGCGGCCAAAATAGACGATGCCATCATACCCGAAGGGTCCGGGTCCCTGGCCGCCGTCGTAACTGCTGAAGTTGCCCGTCGTGGCCGTGCTCACGACACCAACCTGAGTTCCGTCAATATTGAAGCCTCTGCCAAACATATCTTCATATCCGCCTGTCTCTGTGAAATCCGACTCTTTGGCGAACCACGCGCTGATCCCGGTGTTGAACCCAGGGTGAATCAGATCCGGCCCGGTATTTGGCGCGACACCGATACCGGAATTGTCAATGGTAGCGTCATCCAAAGATGGATCATCACTCTGAGGGTGAAAGTATTTCCAAGTGTGGCCCCAGTCCACGAGAGTTACTTCAGCGGCGTAGGCTCCAATCTGGGCGACCGACAGGAGGAGAGATGAGAGCAGTAGTTTTGATTTCATATTGTGTAGTGCAGGCTTTAATGGGATTCTCGCGATACTGAGCATTTTCGTGTCTTTGGGAAGCGAATTTTCAAAAAAACCGAGATCGCTCCGGGGGCTTCTCTGGAAGGTATCCTCGGTCATCAGTGTCCCCGTCCGGGTTTATCCGTGGTGAGCCAATCGGACCGTGCGTCCCGTGATCCCGGTAAAGACATGCCAAGGGATGGTTTCGGCAAGCCGGGCGATTTCCTTCGCGTCGATGTTTTTCCCTCCCTGATCACCGAGGAGAACGGCCTCTTCCCCCGGTTGGGGTGCGGGGTAGAGGGCGGAAACGTCTAATATTATTTGATCCATCGTGACTCGCCCGAGGATGGGGCAGCGCTGACCGCGGACGAGGACTGAGGCACCTTCCTTGCCCGAGACCTGCCGGGGATAACCGTCCCCATATCCGGCGGCAATGCTGGCGGTGACGGTGGGCCTGACTGTGACAAAAGTGCGTCCGTAGCTGATGCTGTGACCCGCAGGCAACTGCCGCACGAGCGTGACGCGTGTCTTCCATGTCATCACTGGACGGAGCTGGGACTGGTATTCCGGCAGCGGGGACACGCCGTAGAGCATGAGCCCTGCCCGCACCATCTCGCCCTGCTGGCGTGGGTAGTGGAGGATGGCGGCGCTGTTGGCGATGTGCGTGCGAAACGGCCCGAACTCCTCCTGCCAGCACGTCGTCATTTCCCGGAAGCGCTGTTCCTGAACGCGCGTGAAGTCTTCATCTTCATCAGAGGACGGGAAGTGGCTGGCCACACTGTCGAGCGTCAGATTGGGGCTGGATTTTACAGCACGCAGCACGGCGGTCGCCTGATCGGGCAGCGCGCCCATTCTTCCCATGCCGGTGTCCACCACCACCTGCACCGCGCAGCTTGCCCCCCCGGCTGCGGCGGCGAATTGCTCCACCTCGTCCACCGTGGAAATGGCGGGAATGAATCCGTGCCGGACGATTTCGGCCATCTCGGCGGGAAGTGCCGGACTGAGGATGAAAATCGGAGCGCAGCTTTCGTCCCGCTCGCGCCGGGCGTGCGACTTCACTTCCAGCGCCTCATTAAGGCAAGCCACGGCGAACGCGCCGATTTCCTCGCGCAACGCCGTCACCACCAGCGCGGTGCCGTGTCCGTAGGCATCGGCCTTCACCACGGCCATGACGCATTCCGGTCCACCGCCGGCGAGACGTCCGGCAACCGCCGCGTTGTGCCTCAGGGCCGCGCCGTCAATTTCTGCGAAACAGCGGTGCCGTGAAGAGTCTGGCGACTGCGGTGTCATGGCTGGCGGCGCAGACAGGTTTCCGCTGCGAGGAGAGCCGCCGCGTTATCCCATGCGGAAGCGATGGCGGCGAGCCGTTCCCTTCCGTTGGCGCGCAACTGGGCCGCGCGCGCGACCATCAGAGGCAGACAGCGTGTGAGATTGTCCACGATGGTGACAGTGGCGGCCCGCGCCGTGCGCGAGAGGGGATTCAGATCCACGGTCACCACGCGCTTCCCGTTCATGATGAGCGCCCCGCAGCGGTCGCCGTCTTCCAGCGGCACGAACACAACATCCGCGCGGTGAATTCCGTCAGGGTGAACCCAGCGGCGGTTGTGATCAATGTGTTCCAGCGCGTGCGTCCGCGACGGCATCAGCACCTGCTCTGCTCCCGAATCCAGCAGCGCCCCGCGGATCGCCTGCTCGCGTTCGGCAGAGGTGTGGAAAATGTTCACCTCCAGCGCCGCGCCGGTGACTCCGGCAAGGCGCACGATTTCCGCCGCCGCCAGCGCGCAGACGTTTCCGTTCACCGAGATGACCGGATGCTCCGCCGTCAGGAGCAGCGCGCAGCCGGCTTCCACCGCTGCGGCAGCAAAGTCCCGTGTTTGTTCGCCGAGCAGATAATCGAAGGCCTCGCCCCGTCCGTGCGCGATGAGCCCGTGCGCTGAAGTGATGCCGCGCTCCACTCCCTGCACAATTCTCTCCCTGGCTATCAGCGATTGATAGCGGGGATGGGAGGGAGGAACGTCGCTCATGGGAGGAAGAATGCAGAAGGCAGAATTCTGAAGAAGAAAGAGGAATGACGTGCCGACCGTGCCGGGTTCTTCATTCCTCCGGCTTCGTTTCCGGCTCCACTGCCATGTAGTCGCTGAGACTGCCCGGAGACATGACCAGTCCTTTTGCCATGGCGAGCCAGGCGCGGGCGCGGGCGTATCCTTCACGCTGCTTCCCGGCGAGATTTGCCGCGCGGGACTGGTCTCCGGCGGACTCGCGGCGAATGCTGTCCACGGGTTCGCCGCGTGGAGGCGGATTGACGGGATCCATGGACATGCTGTCCTCCGAGGCCGCGAACGCGAGCGCTTCGAGAGCTGTGAGGCGGGCTGCATCGTCGGGGATGCTGTCGGTTAGAGTGAGCGCGCGGGGCCAGTCGCCGCGGCGCTGCACCACAGCGATGGCCAGTGCCTGGAGGATGGCCGCTTCCGGTGGGGCGGTTGTGGCATCGGTGAGGGCTTCGGCGATGAGCGCATCGGCTCCGGCGGCATCGGCCTGATTGAAAGTTTCCTCTGAAACTGCCAGCAGCAGCGGGATCCGCGCGGTGACTGGCTGGACCGCGCGGGCGGCGGTGGCGGAGGCGACAAGAGCGGCCTTCGCGTCCTCCCAAAGGAACGGGTAGGCGTCCTTGAATCGGCGGGAAAGCTCCAGCAGAGACGTGCAGCGAACGGCGGCATCGGGAATGCCTGCGGCCGCATCGCGTGCGCTCATGAGGGTGGCATTGGCCGCCGCAGAGGCTTTGTCCCGGTCAGGTTCCTCGGAATTGCGCTGAGCAGCAGCGAGGGCCAGGAGCGCGGTGGTTTTATCCAGCGGGGCCGTAGCCGCTTCCGCTTCCGCCCGGTATTTGGCCACGATTTCTGCCGCCGGCCACGGTTTCTCTGCAAAGAGCAGCGAGTTTATTTCCAGTTTCCGGCGCAGGGCGGCGTCGTTGATCTGTGGCAGGAGGGCGGGAAGATCAATCACCTGGCCATCCGAGAAAGCGGCGAGTTCCTCCCAGAAGTGGGGCTGTTCGGCAGGCGGCAAGTCTTTGATCGCGGCAATGGCTGCATCGGCGCCGTCGGCGATCGTCAGGTTGATGCGGGCACCGGCGATTTCGCGCCTCACGGCGGCGGCTTCCTCCGCCGGCAGGGCAGGCAGTTCCTTTCCGACTTCGGTGAGGAGTTCCCGGGCCTTTTGCTGACCGGCTTCGTCCGTACCGGCGATGCGCTGCGCGAGCGTGGCCTTCTGGAGCACAGTTTTTGCCTCCGGCAGCGCGGCATCGGCAAATCCCAGCACGGCGAGCTGCGCGAGTATCTCCGTGCGCACCGCCGCACGGTGCGCGGGATCACTCAGCAGGTCGGCCAGCAGAATCGCTTCGCCAAGGTCCTTCGGATCGCTCCTTAGAAAGGTCTGCGCCACCTGCCGCACCGCGCACTTTTTGATCAGCGGGTCGCTGATGTGCTTCACCGTGACCACGGCTTCTTCCAGCATTTTGCCGCTGCTCTGGAGAATGGCTACTTCCATGAGATCGAAATCAACCACCTGCTGTTCCACCCTGCTGGCGGGGCGCGGTTCCTTTAGCGCCCGCTCCACCAGTTGCCCGGCTGTTTCGTCATCCCACGGTATTTGTTTCGGCTCCGGGCGAAACCACCAGTAGAGAAACCCCAGGCAGAGAACCGCGGTAATCGCGACGCCGAACCAGCTTTCCTTTTTCTTGGCCAGTCTCATCAGGATGCCGGGTTCCGGAGTTCCATCACCGTACAAAAAGCTCCGGCGCGCTCTCCACCGCGTGGAGATCCACCTTGGCCTGACGGCCCCTGAGTTCATGCGAGCCGAGCGAACGGCAGTGTCGCCCTCCGTCCTTCCAGCCCTTAAGGAAGTCGCTGCTGACCAGAACATCGCTGCCGAGGCTGCGGGTCAGCGCCTGGATGCGGAATGTGGTATTCACCGCATCGCCCAGCATCGTGAGGCCGCCCTGACCGAGCTGTCCCCACGAGACTTCCCCGAGGTGCAGCGCCACGCCACTGGTGAAATTCATGCCGCAGCGATCAAACGTGCCCTTCATCTCCCCCTGGATGAGATCACAACTTTCGCGCAGATAATGAGCGGCGCTGAGCGCCCACTTACGGGCGTTGATACTCGTGTCCGTCCAGTAGGCGAGAACGGCGTCACCGATGAATTTATCAATCGCCGCACCGTGTTCGGTGAGGATCTGGTCGCAGTAGCCGTACCAGCTTCCGATCGCTTGAGCGAGTTCGTCGTGCGGGATGACCTCACTGAGCCGGGTGAAGCCCTTGATGTCGCTCACGAGGATAATCATCGGCACCACCTGCATGTCGGTCTGTGCTTTGGCCTCCTCCTCTCCGGGGATCTGGAGATCAAAGCTGTACTCGAAGTCGCAAATGCGGATGAGGTCGCCGCCTTCGAGCTGGCGGACGGTAGTGACGCGCTCGCCATTCACGTAGCTGCCATTGAAGCTGCCGAGGTCGTAGAACCAGTATTGCCCTTCCTCCTGCCGGCGGATCATGGCATGACGGCGGCTGACGCGGTTATCCGGCAGGCAGATGGTGCTCTCCTGCTTGCGGCCAAATATAGCGATCTCAGGGAGAACGACTTCGGAGCCGTTTGCCTTGTTCACCAATGTAGCCTGGATGTCGGTTTCGCTCATGATATTCAGCCTGCCGCCGCTCTTTGTGGACCGGTGCCGGTATTTTTCAGGGGATAATAGAGAAGTGGAGGCGGAAAGGAAAGAATCTGATTCAAAGATCATGCGGGGGCACCGGGGAGACGGGGGAAATTGGGGGATGGTGTTAAAAACGGATGGCAGGCACCGGTTCAGCGCCGCCGGTGGCGGGCTTTGTTCTACGGAACAGCGGATTTTGTGCCAGAGGCCGGGTGGATTCCGGGAGCCCCGAGCCTAACGGCGACTACCTCTAGCCGTCAAGGCGGGAACCGTAATGCTCTGAAACATTTCCGTTTCCAATCCAGCTTTCAGGCGTTCTTAACGCCGCCGGCGCCAACGCGACCACTACGGCACACTCGCTCCCGGGTGGGACTTTTTCTCAGGACTGGAGAACATCAATGTCTCCGCCACTGCGATTCCCGAGCCCGCTTCCGTCGGAATACTTACTGGCCTGGCCGGAATGGCGATGCTGCGGGGCCGGCGCTAAGAATCGGGAGCTCGCAAAAGACCGCCGCGTGCCGGGTTGGCGGTGGACGGGATCATCCTTGCCAAAGCCGATACCGGCGTGCATGGCACCAGGATGGCGGATTCCTCTCTGGAGACGCTCCCAATCCCGCTTCTACCCCACCTGTGAACCATCCCGGAGGCCGACGTGTCTTTTACATTCCCCTCGTCACCGCCATCAGTTCGCTCACGTTGCTTTTTGTGGCGGCAGCCAATGGCTGGCTCGGGGAATGGAGTGGAGCCGGCCGGAAGTTTTGTGAAGCGGCGCGGCCCGGGCTGATCAAGCAGCCGGTGAACACGTGGAGCAATTTGGGATTTGTTTTCGTCGGCCTTCTTGCCGGCTGGAAATTGTGGCGCGGGGCCTATGCCCAGAACAAAAATGCCCTCACGCAGAACACCTTTTACGCCGCCTTTTTCGCCTCTCTCGGTGTGTTGATCGGCCCCTGTTCCATGGCCATGCACGCGACCGAAACGGAGTTGGGCGGGCTCCTTGATCTGGCCTCCATGTATCTCATCGCCTCCTTCATCACAGCCTATTCCTGCGAGCGATATTTCAGGCTTAGTACGGCGTCGTTTTTGGCTGTGTTTGCGGCGGTGATGGTGATCTGCCTCACCACCAGGAACCTGCCATACAAGATGCCCCTCGTGGGCTCCTTCGGCACGTTCATCTTCGGGGTTTTCATCATCACCGGGACGATTTTCGAGATGCTCAACTCCTTTGTTCGCAAGCTGGATCATGACTTCCTCTGGGGCGCATTCAGTGCTGGTTTCATCCTGCTGGCGTTTGTCATTTGGAACTTCTCCCTCACCGGCGGGCCGTGCTGTCAGCCGTATTCGGTGCTCCAGGGCCATGCCATCTGGCATTTGCTGTGTGCCGCGTCGCTCTACTTCCTGTTCCGCTACTACGTGAGTGAGCATTCAGAGTCGGTGGAGTGAATGGGCCAATGGGTGCCGCCGCCCGGGATTTTCACATTGCGTGCCTGACCCCGGCCCGCCCATAGTCCCGCTCCATGAAGCCGACTCTACTCTTTTTAGCCCTGCTCTCCACGCTGGCACCGGCGGCTCCGCCGAAGACCCCGCCTAAGACGCCGCCAAAGGCTCCCGCGCCCGCTCCCGCCCCCGCCGGGGAACTGGATGCCGCTGTCCGCGCGCGCATTGAGGCTTTTTTCACCCATGTCGCGTCCGGAAAGATTGATGAAGGCTACGCGCGGCTCTTTGAAGGCTCGACGCTGGCAAAGGAGCAGCCTGCACTGCTGCCGACGCTGGTCAGCAACACTAAACTGATGCTCGAAAAGTGCGGACCCGCGGAAAACGGCGCAGTCCTGCAAGTGCGCAGCGCCGGTCGTACACTGAAGGAGGTGACGTGTATCCTGAACTGCCGGAAGCGTCCCATCCGCTGGACGCTGTATGTTTATTTCGGGGAGGGCCGATGGCAGATACTGGATGCCGACGCTGATCTCGAACTGGGCTCCTTTTTCGATAATGAAAAACCCGGCGAACGCTGATGCCAGTAAAATCCCACCAGTCGAAACGTCCGGTCAAGCCACTGAGGTTCATTGACCTCTTTTGCGGCATCGGCGGCTTTCGCATCGGGTTTGAGCGGGCGGGGTGCGAGTGCGTCTTTTCATCGGACTGGGACAAGTATTCACAGCTCACCTACGAGGCGAATTTCGGAGAAAAGCCGCTCGGTGACATCCTCGCAGTGAAGTCTGCGGAGGTGAGTGCTCACGAGATTCTCTGTGGCGGATTTCCCTGCCAGCCATTCAGTCTGGCCGGCGTGAGCAAGAAAAACAGTCTGGGCCGCGCGCATGGATTCGAGGACGAGAAACAGGGGAATCTTTTCTTCGAGATCGCGCGGCTCATCGCATGGCACCGCCCGGCGGCGTTTGTGCTGGAGAACGTCAAGAATCTGAAGAGCCACGACAAGGGCAACACTTTTCGCGTGATTCACTCCATGCTGACAGAGGAACTGGGGTATCATGTGCAGCACCAGATCATTGATGCGCGCCACTGGCTGCCACAGCACCGCGAGCGAATTTTTCTTGTCGGCTTTCGAGAGCCGAGACCGTTCTCCTTTCCCAAACCGCCATCGCCGGGGCCGAGGCTGAGCAGCATTCTCGAGCCGGAAGTGGATGAAAAATACACGCTGTCGAACAAGCTGTGGAATTACCTTCAGGACTATGCCGCCAAACACGCGGCGAAGGGGAATGGATTTGGCTGCAGCGTTTTTGACGGCGACGGGGTGGCCCGGACGCTGAGCGCGCGGTATCACAAAGACGGCAGCGAAATTCTGATCAGCCAGGGGAAGAAAAAAAACCCGCGACGACTCACACCGCGCGAGTGCGCCCGGCTGATGGGTTACCCGGATTCCTTCAAGATTGAAGTCTCGGATACGCAGGCCTACCGGCAGTTTGGGAACAGTGTAGCCGTGCCCGTGGTGGCCGCCCTCGCCTCAGCCGTCGTGAAAGCCCTGGCCGGCGTGAAACGCCAGCCGCAGGCATGGCAGCCGGAGCTTGAAATCGCTGGCTAAGCGATCTCCAGGACTTTCGCCACGACCTGGTCGGGATAGGGAAGCTGGAGTTTCTCCAACGGCGGACTGTAGATGGCCGGGGCGTCCACGGCGCTGATCCTCAGGACGGGGGCGTCGAGGTCATCGAAACACTTTTCCTGAATCATGCTGCTGATCTGCGCACCGACACCGCAGAAGGGTTTGTTCTCCTCGACATAGATGGCTTTGTGCGTCTTGCGCACGGAGTTGAGAATCGTCTCCTCATCGAGCGGCCGGATGCTGCGGAGGTCCACGACTTCGCAGTCAATGCCGTGTTCGGCAGCCAGGATTTCGGCGGCTTTTAAACAGGTCAGCACAGCCCGTCCGTGAGCGATGAGGGAAATGTCGGTGCCCACGCGCTTTACGTCGGCGACACCGATGGGGATCGTGTAGTCACCATCGGGGACTTCGCCGAGGTCGCCGTAGAGCACGGTGTTCTCCATGACATAGACGGGGTCGTTGTCGCGAATGGCGGACTTCATGAGGCCCTTGGCGTCGTAAGGAGTGGCGGGACAGACGACCTTGAGGCCGGGTGTGTTGGCGATGAAGTTTTCCGGCGTGTGGCTGTGAGTGGCGCCGACATTGGTGCCGCCATTGGCCGGGCCGCGGATGACGATGGGGCAGTTGATCTGGCCGCCGCTCATGTAACGCACGCTGGCGGCGTTGTTGATGATTTGATCCCATGCCACGTAGGCGAAACTCCAGAACATGAGTTCCATCACCGGCCTCATGCCGAGCATGGAGGCTCCGATGCCCATGCCGATGAATCCGGCCTCACTGATAGGGGTGTCCACCACTCGCTTGTCGCCATACTTCTTCCACAGGCCCTGGGTAACTTTGTAAGCACCGTCATATTGAGCAACTTCTTCGCCCATAAGAACGACATTTTCGTCGCGGGCGAGTTCTTCATCGAGGGCGTGACGGATGGCTTCGCGGTAGGTAATAACAGGCATGGGGGATGGGGGAGGGGGAGGCGAACAAAAACGGGAATTCTATGGAGCGTACATTATGCATTCCGGGCAGCCCGCACTGTGGATGCGGACGGCGGAGAAGGCGTAGCACAGGCCAATAACGCAGCCGACAACCCAGACGGACGCGAAGACGATCATGGCGATCTTGCCGGCGCGGCGGCCTTTGCGGCGCCGCCCCCGGAAAGGTACCGGCAGGAGAGCCGGGCATTCTGAGTGATGGATGGCGGCGGGCATAGCCTTAGTCATTGAAGAAATGACGCCCTGTGCGGCCGGCTTCGGTGAATTCGTCCACTTCGTGGTAAACGTCTTTGGTAATGTCCTCGAACTCAGGGAACGGGCTGGCGAGGGAGAAATCCACAGCAGCCTGGGCCTCCTCTTTGGCGGCTTTGTCCAGTTTCTCGTAGTCTGGTTCTGTGATGATGCCTTCTTCGATGAGGCGGCCTTTCCAGAGCTGAATGGGATCGAAGTGGTGCTTGAAGCGCTCAATTTCGTCTTCAGGACGATATACCTTGGCCTTCGCATCGGATACGGAGTGACCGTAATGGCGGTAGGTGTTGATCTCGACGACCGTCGGCCGACTGTCCTTGTGAGCCCGTTCGAGAGCGATCTTCATCTTGGCGCGAACTTCGTAGAGGTCCCAGCCATTGATGATGTCCCAGACGATGTCGTAACCGTCGGCGCGGTAGGCGAGGCAATTCTTGAAGGCGCTGCTCCGGCTTTGACTGGTGCCCATGCTGTAGCCGTTGTTCTCGATAATGAAAATCACGGGCAGGTCGAAGAGCCCGGCGAGATTCAGGGACTCGTGATACGCCCCCTGATTGACGGCTCCGTCGCCCATGAAGGTCATGCACGAGCCGATGAGACCCTTGTACTTTATATAGTAGGCGATGCCGGTTCCCAGTGGAGTCTGACCACCGACGATGCCGTGCCCCCCCCAGTAGTTCTTGTCCGGGGCAAAATAGTGCATGGAACCGCCCTTGCCCTTGGAGCAGCCGGTGGCGCGGCCGAAGAGTTCCGCCATACACTCGTTCATGCTCATGCCGACAGCCAGACCGTGGCCATGATTGCGGTAGGCCGTGATCATGTGGTCGTGTGCACCCATGAGTGAGGCGCAACCAACGGCGATGGACTCCTGGCCATCGTAGCGGTGAAGAAAGCCGCCCATCATCCCTTCCTTTTCATACCACGCACCGGCCTTTTCCTCGAACCGGCGGATTCGCATCATACTGGAAAGCAGCCGGATTTTCTCCTCCGGCGTCAGTGCGGTGTTCACCGCCGCGGCGGCGAAGTCGGTGGGGTCCACATGGTGTTCGGGCTCGGCAACGGCGGTTTTCATAGTCGGCGGGTGCTCGGGTGGCTTGGTTGGAATGGTAGAGGAATCGGTAAGTTTCAGGCGGCCACTGCGGCAGCGCTGGGAGCAGGGACGGTGCCGCGATGCGGCAGAGAGTGACGAAAGGCCGCGTAAAAGAGCGCGGAAAAAGCCAGATCTCCCGCGATCTGTCTTGCGGTGAACACCCACGTTTGCGGCGAGTATTCCGGCAGTCCCACAGTTTGACACTGCCACCAGCCGGCGAGGGATTTCGCATAGCCCGGGTCTATAAAGAAAGAAACCGTGTTGCTCACAAGGTGGAACAACACGGTGCTGAGGAAGGAAGCCCCAAGGACGATGGCGAGGGAGGGTTTCTTTTTGACCACCACTCCCGCAGCCGCCACGGCAGCTACGGAGACCGCAGTGATGACGGCGTAGATGTGAATAACCGGCTCCCCGGCGACAGCGTTGATGATCGCGTGCGTGATGATCACCGCCGCGAGCGGAAACCACAGAGCCCATTTTTTGGGAAGGAATAAGCCACCGCACAATGCAAAGGCCATCAGCGGAGACACACCCGCGAAGTCACTCACTGCACTTCCGCCTGCCAGCCATGGGGCGATACGAAAGAGGATTATTGCGGCTAGAAGAATGACAGCAGGTAGCATGGTGGTAGGAGATTCGCCGCAGAAACCCAGGGACGGCGTGCCGCGAAATTAGGCGGCACCATTCCGTTTGGCAACCTGGTTTCTCCTGGCCCGTCATTTGCTGCTCAATCAGACACCCATTAGTTATTTGAAAATAATCTTGACCCTTTCCAATTCCCCCGGCATTCTACGCCACAACTCCCACCGTCATGCCTAAACCATCCGAAAGCAGCACCAAGTTCATCGAGCGTAACCGGGCACCCCGAGTGCATATCGAATATGAACTGTTTGTAGACGGAGCCCAGAAGAAGGTCGAGTTGCCATTCGTCATGGGCGTGATGGCCGATCTGTCAGGCAAACCAGTCGAAGCCCTTCCTCCCGTCGCCGAGCGCAAGTTCCGTGAAGTCGACATGGATACCTTCGACAAGTTCATGAAGGATGTGAAGCCTCGCGTCAATTTCGCTGTCCCCAATGCGCTGTCAGACAACGAGGGCGAGCGCATCAATATTGATGTCACGTTCGACAGCATGGACGACTTCTCTCCTGAGAAAATCGCGGCCAAGGTGGAGCCGCTGCGCAAGTTGCTCGAAGCCCGCACCCAGCTATCCAATCTTCTCACCTACATGGATGGCCGCGCGCAGGCGGAAAATCTCATTGAGCAACTGCTCGGCGATCCCGCACTCATGAAGTCCGTGATGAGCAGCGCCAAACCAGCCGGAGAAGCAGAGTAAACCCTTTCCCTGACCAACCGCCATGCCACAAGCCCAGGAACAATTAGCCGCCGCCGCAGGAACTCTCGAACTCTCCGAGTTCGACATGCTCCTTGACAAATCCTTCAAACCGAAGACCGACGACGCCAAGAGCGCCGTGCGTTCTGCGGTCGCAGTCCTTGCAGCAGAAGCGCTCAAGGGAACCACTGTCAGCAAGCAGGACTCCATTTCTTATATCCAGGGAGTCATTGCTGAGATTGACAGGAAGCTGACCAAGCAACTCAACCTCATCATGCACCATGAGGAATTTGCGAAGCTGGAGGGATCATGGCGCGGTCTGCATCGCCTCGTATTCAACTCCGAGACCGGCACAGACTTGAAGATACGGGTGATGAACGTCTCCAAGAAAGACCTTCACCGCAGCCTGCGAGCCTACGGCGGCGCCAACTGGGATCAAAGCCCGCTGTTTAAGAAAATTTACGAAGAAGAGTTCGGAACACCGGGCGGCGAGCCG
>JANOZA010000917.1:0-4959 GCA_031429155.1 Verrucomicrobiota bacterium
CCAGCACCTCGATGTTGCCCGGCCCTTTGAGCGCCGCGCCGGCCCGCAGCCGCGCGGTGCCGTTCCTGACACTGACGCCGGGAGAGACGCCGTTGAGTTCCAGGGTGCCGCCGGCGGCATCGAATCCGGCAGCGTTGATGACGCCAATGAGCCGCGTGATGCCGGTGCCCGCAGAGGTGAAGGTGCCGAGGCCGCAGAAGGACTTGACCGTGAGCACGTCCGCTGGATTCAGCGGCGCCATCGTGAGGTTAGGCAGGCTGGTGGGATTGACACAGGTGTTGTTCAAATGAGAGGAAACGAGGAGCGTGCCCGCCGTGCCGCTGTCGGTGAGGGTGCCGGCGAGTGTGGAGGTGAACGAGGGGCCGCCGGTGGCGCCGACGGTGCGGCCATTGAGGTCCACGGTGCCGGCATTGAACGTGAGCATCCGTGCGGAGACATCGGTGGAGAGTTGCAGGGTGCCGGCCCCGTGCTTGCTCAGAAAGCCGAGGCCGGTGAGCGGCGTGCTGCCGGTGATGGCCGTGGTTTGCCCGGCGTTGTTGCCGACGATCAGGGCCGGGGCGGCCACGGTCGTCACGCCTTCGCTGACGACCTGACTGTTGCCGGAAACCTCTATGCTGCCGCCGCCTTTGAGGGTGGCGGCGGCGCGCAGCCTGGCCGTGCCGTCCGTCACGCGGATGCCCGGGGAGACGCCGTTCAAATCCAGTGTGCCGGTGGCGGCATCGAAGCTGGCGGCATGGATGTTGCCGATGAGCTGTGTGGTGCCGGTGCCTGCGGTGCGGAAGATGCCGATGCCGTTGAAGGACTGGATCTCGATCACATCCGCGGCACTCCGCGGAGCCATCGTGATGTTTGGCAGGCTGGTCAGAGTGACACCGACGTTGTTCAGTCGGGTCGCGACAAAGAGGGTGCCCGCAGTGCCGCTGTCGGTGAGGGTGCCGGTGAGGTCGGTGGAGATGGCAAAGCCAGGGACGCCGAGCACGCTGAGGGTGCGGTCGTTGAGGTCCATGGTGCCGGCGTGCTGGCCATACTGATGGGCGGAGACATCCACGTCGAGTCGCACCGTGCCGGCGTTGGCTTTGATGAAAAGGCTGAGACCGGCGAGCGGGGCCGTGCCGGTGATGATCGTGGTCTGACCTGCGGCGGGAGAGACTGAGATCGCCGCACCTGCGACCATACTGATGCCTTCGCTGATGACTTCGCTGCTGCCCAGCAGAGTGAGGCCGCCGCCAAATCCCCGCAGCGAAGCCCCGGCGCGGAGGCGGGCCGTGCCGCTGGTGACGGTGACCGCGCCGCCGATGCCGTTGCAGTCCAGCAAGCCGCTGGCGCAGTCGAGGCCCGCGGCATTCACCACTCCGGTCATGCGAGTGGTGCCCGCGCCCGCGGCGGTGAAGGTGCCGACGCCGTTGAGTGAATTGACCGCGAGGACATCCGCCGCATTCGGCGGAGCCATCGTGAGGTGCGGCTGACTGGTGAGGGTGACGCCGGTGTTGCTCACGTTCGTTGTCAGAATAAGCGTGCCCGCCGTGCCGTTATCGGTGAGGAAGCCGGCCAGCGTGGTGGTGAATGCCGGGCCGCCGGTGACGGTGAGCGTGTGGTCATTGAGGTCCGTGATGCCGCCGCCCTGGAAGAACTGTTTCGCCGCGACATCCACCGAGAGGATCAGCGTGCCGGCGTTTTGCTTGTTGAGAATGCCGAGGCCCGTGAGCGGCGCGCTGCCGTCGAAGAGCAGAGTCTGGCCCGGCCCGGGCGAAGCCACGATGGAGGGTTCGGCCACGGTGGTGATGCCTTCGCTGAGGATCCGGCCGCCCCCCTGCATGACGAGGCCGCCGCCCTGGCCGCGCAGCGTGGCTCCGGCGCGCAACTGCGCGATGCCGTTGGTCAATGTTACGCCGTTGAAGATGCCATTCAGGTCCAGCGTGCCCGCCGCGACGTCGAGGTGCAGGCAAGACACCGAACTCGTCAGCCGCACCGTGCCGGCACCGCTGATCTCCAGACGATTCAGCCCATTGACGAAGGGCAGCAGCGTGGTGTTTCCCACCGGCGGCTGCATGATGAGCGACGGCAGGCTCGACCAGTTGGCGGAGTAGTTCGTGAGCGTGCCCGTGGTGCGCAGCGTGCCGATAGTGCCTGAGTCGTTGACGGTGCCATGCACGCTCAGGTTCGCCGCGGTGAGTGTGCGATCCGCGAGTTCCAGCGTGCCGAGCGACTGCGCGTAGCGCCCGCCGTAGTTCACATTGCCTGCCACGTAGAGCGTGCCGTTGCCGGTCTTCGTCCACACGCCCGTGCCGGTGACGCCGCCGTGCAGCACGAGCGTGGAGTTTTCCACCAGCATCCAGGGAAACGCCCCGCCCAGCACCAGCGGCACATAGACCGCATCCTCCGCGGTGGTGAACGAATGCGAAATCACATGCCCGCCCGTCACGGTGAGGGTGCCGGCACCGGAAATGGTGCAGGGCTGCGAACCCTGTAGCAGCAGCGCAAAGACTGAGCGGGCATCGTCGAGATTGATGGAAACCTGCGTCACGTCATCGCCGATGGCGACGACCGTGCCGGCGGTGGGCACCGTGTTGCTGGCCCAGTTGAGCGGGTTGCTCCAGCGATTGTCCGCACCGCCCCCGCCGTCCCAGGTATTGACGGACCAATACATCACCGGCCCGCGCCCCGGGCTGCTGTAGCCGCCCGCGTCATTGAGCACGCTGAGAATATCCAGCGCCGGGTCCGCCTGATTGATCCAGTTCGACCCCGACTGATAGAGCGTCGGCGTGGCCGATGAGGTCGCCCGCCGCAGCGCAAAGGAAGTGCCCTCATTATCCGAAGGCCAGCCCTCGCACGGCGGACGCACGCTCAACTCCGCCTGCATGACCGCCGCCGCATTATCCACGCGGAAGTAGTCGCCCGTATTCTCGAACAACGGCAGCACGCCGCCGTGGTCCACGTAATTGGCTGCCGTCAGCGCCACATTGTAGGCTGCATTGAAATCCGTCACCGGCACCTTGCCAATGACGAGATAACCCAGCGGCGGAACGACCAGCGACGAAGCCGTAATCGTCAACGGGGGCGAAAAGCTGGTGGTGATTGTCCAGTTCTGGAGGTTCACGCCCGCCGCGCCGTCGTTGTAAAGTTCGAGGAACTCATAAGAGGCATCCGGCATCCCCCCGGCGTCGGCGGGATTGAGCATGACCTCCGTGATTTGGATGCCCGCAAGGAGCGGGGGGCCAGCGACGCAAAGCAGGGCGGCGAGTGTGAAGGCCTGGAGGACCGGGGCAAAGCGGAGGCGGTGAATGATTGAGTGCATACAACGGTTCGCCGGGATGCCGGCACTCTTACCGGAAATCAAAATCATTTGTGCGGGCTGAACACCCGGACAGGCGCGCCGCCGGGGCCTCCTCCCCCGTGGCGATATCGGCGAGCCCGTCGTGATCCGGATCACACATGGCCACACTCACCCCGCAGGCAGTTGCCGTCCCGTCCGGCATAACCTGCCCCGTCGCTCCGCCGTTCTCCGCCTCAAAGCCGAGGAACTGCCGTAGTGCCAGCCGGCTTCGAGCCGCGCAGCAGATACTTCTTCCCCAGCGCCGCGGCGAGCGGATCGGCTCCAGCGGCGCAGTAGCCGGCATGAAGGTGACGCCGCCAGCCTTCGGCGAAGCGGAACTTCTTCGATTCCTTCCCCAGAGTGGTCATGAAGTTCTTCATCGTCAGGAGAAAAGAATCCATGCCCTGGGTTTCATCGAGCCACTGCTTTTGGCATGCGTGGGCGGCGAGAGCGGCGGTCTTTTGTTCCATGACGCTGGTCACATCCACATAGGCTTCCGGATGCACGCGCTCGCCGAGAGGGGTGCTCAACATGTGGGGCATGGTGTGATAAACGGTTACGTCTCCGCTGCCGGGCTTCGTGGGCGGGGTGCTGCGGTAGTTGGGGAAGTTCTTGCAGAACGCCGCCGTCACGGCGAGCCGGCAGGTTTCCATGTGATCCTCCATGTAATCCTGCGGGGCATGCGTCAGGACGATGGACGGATTCACCTTTCGCACGACGGCGGCGACTTTGCGCAGTAGCGGCAGGCCGTAGATGACTTCGCAGTCGTTGGAGATAGGGGGATGCCAGGTGGCACCGAGGATTTTCGCAGCGTTCTTCGCTTCGGCGCGGCGGACAGTAATGGTACGGGCGGCGTTCATCACGGTGCTGCCGAGGCAGCCGTTAGCGACGTTGAAGCAGTGAATGTCCCAGCCGGCCTGTTTGAGCAGCAGCAGTGTGCCGGCCATGCTGAATTCGATGTCGTCAGGATGCGCGGTGATGGCGAGGGCGGTGCGGTTCATAGGCGCGGAGAGAACCCGCGGCCATGGACGGCGCAACGGGCAATCGCACCGGCGCATCTCCGCTTTTCTCCCACAAGCCCCCCGCTCAGCGTGCGCCCATGGATTCCCGAAGAGACTTCCTCAAGAAAGCCGCCGCGCTGGCCGCAGCGGGTGGTTTGCCGTCTGCGATTCAGAAGGCTTTCGCCATAGAGCCGACGCCGGGCAGCACGTTTTACGACGCTGAGCATGTCGTCATTTTGATGCAGGAGAATCGCTCGTTTGATCACTGCTTCGGCTCACTGCGCGGCGTGCGCGGATTCAACGATCCCCGCGCCGTAAAGCTGCCGAACGGCAATCCTGTTTGGCTGCAATCGAACGCCGCAGGCCAGACCTTCGCTCCGTTCCGTCTCGATCTCAATAACACCAATGCGACCTGGCTCGGCTGCCTGCCGCACGACTGGCCGGATCAGTCTCGGGCGCGCAATGAAGGAAAGCATGACCTCTGGCTGGACAACAAGCGTCCAGGTGAGGTGGACCCGGAACTCCGGCCGCGGGAAGGCTAAACTAAGCTATGGTGGCGGGGTGCTGGGAGGTTGTAGTCTGTCATGAGTCGGGGATCAAGGAGGGAGTGGGAGGCGGCGGGGTGGTTTCAAATTATGTTAGACG
>JANOZA010000918.1:0-8365 GCA_031429155.1 Verrucomicrobiota bacterium
GCACGGTGCTCTTCGCGGTGGATGAAAAGGGCGAGGTGGATCCGACGATGCCGGTTTATCCGGAAAAGGGGCAGAAGCTCAGAGAGCACCACATTCCCGGGCTGGAGCAACTCGCGTCGGCGGACCTCGTCATCTTTTTCCCGCGACTTCTGACGCTGCCGATGGTGGAGCGCGAGATGATCGTGAAGTATATTGATTCCGGCAAGCCTATCATTTCGCTGCGGACGGGGAATCACGGCTTTCACGCCGCGTTGCCATACAAGATCAACGACAAGCAGGTGCGCTGGGGCGAGGATGTGCTGGGCGGGGCTTTCATGGGCCACCACGGCCGCTATCATGCCGACTCGACGCGCGGGAACATTGTGCCGGAGCAGAAGGATCATCCCATCCTGCGCGGCGTTAGCGACATCTGGGGCGACTCGGATGTTTACCGGACCTACAAGGAAGGCGGCAGTCTGCCCGAAGGCTGCACGGCGCTGGTCTGGGGCCAGCCGCTGATGGGCCGCAAGCAAAGCGATGCACCGAATACAAAGCTGGAACCGCTGCCGGTCGCGTGGTTCAAGAACTGGCAGACGAGCGAGGGCAAGACCGCGCGCGTTTTCCACTCCACGATGGGCAGCGGGACTGATCTCGAAAACCCCGGCCTGCGCCGCCTCGTCATCAACGCGGCGTATTGGTGCATGGGTATGGAGGCGGCCATCACGCCGACACGCAGCGTGGACATCGTCGGCAAATACGACCCGCTGGAAAGCGGCTTCGCCTACAAGGAAATCGGCATCGTGCCGAAGCCGGTGTCGGCTTACAAATAGGCCGCCGCCACAGCCCGCCCGGGTGAGGACGCGGAAGAGGTGCTCGTGCTCTCCTTGCCTTCTCAGCGCCGCACCACGCGGTAGCGGTAGAAGAAGGGGACGGCATTGCTGGTATCAATTACGTAGCCTCCGGTGATGGAGGTTGCGGCTGGAAACCGGAACACAGGGGCGTTGCCGTTTTCCCAGCGGACGATCTGCACCCAGTCGGAGAGGGATCGCTCGCTCCATTCCAGATACACATTCACATCCGCGGGGATGGCGGGCGGGGCGGGGATTTTGCCGGCACCCGCAGGTTGCCCGCCGACGGGTTCGATGCGGGTATTGCCGAAGACGTAGGCGACGCCGTTGAGGATGCCGTCGCCGTTCCAGTCGCCGGTGAAGGTGCGGTCGCGTCCGGCGGGGATGTTGGCGGCTGCCCAGTGGTCGAAGCTGGGCAGAATCTGCGGGATGAAGCCCTGCTTGCTCGAGACGGCAGGCGTGGCCGCGGTGACGGTGCCGATGACGCCGCCGATGCTGGCGTTGATGACGATCGCGTTGGCGGTGCCGGTGCCGGCGGAGGACCGGCCGCCGCCGCTGCTGATGGTGTCCGCGGGGATGGTGATGGCCGCGGTGCCGGTGCCGGGGCCGTCGCGGTTGCCGGCCTGCGCGGCGGGCAGCCAGAGGAAGGCTCCGGCGGTGGTGATGAGGATGAGTCGGGTGTTCATGGCTGAAGGTGGTTTGGTTCTCTCAACGCGCGCTCAAGGAGCGGCGACATTCCTGTCGCCGCCCTCGAAGCTCTGGGTTCAGCGTTTGGCAGGAACGGTGGAGACTCCCGCCGTGACGGTGGTTGCTGCAGCGGACTGCTTCTCCAGCAGCGCGGAGAGGGCAGCGAGTTGGTCGTCCTGAGCTTTGTCCTTCGATGCTTGCGCAGCGAGTTCGGCCTTCAGGGCAGCGTTCTCTTTTTGCAGCGCGACCACTTCTGCGTCTTTCGCATCCAGCTTGCGGGCGAGTTCCTGGGTGGCCGAGACGTTGAGCATGGCGATGGCGTCGTAGTCCACGGTGCGGAAGTCGTTCACTTCGCGGCCATAGACGAAGACGTCGGCTCCTTCCGGTTTGAAGTCGGTGCGGAACTTGTCGTCTTTCACTTCGAGGACTTCATGCACCGCCATGGTCTTGTCATCGGTGAGGCGCACGCGGTCACCTTTCTTCAGGTCGGTCTTCAGTGAAATCCAGCCATCCTTGACCGGGGCTTTCTTGAAGATGTCGGGCACGACATCGGTCTGCCTGCTCACGGCCATGGGAAAGACCTTCTCCACCTGCTGGGCGATCACCTTCTTCTGAGGAGCTGCTCCTTTGGTGATGGTGTCTTTATAGTGGTAGTCCGTCACCTCGATGCTCAGGAGGGACTTCAGGTCGGTCGCGCTGTTGGAACGGCCCTGGATGTTTTTGATCCGCTCGTCGGATGACGCGATGATGAAGCCTCCGGCCCAGATGGTCCATTCTCCGTAGATCGAGTTTGAGTTCACCACCGCGGCTGAGTTGGCGACAGCACCGCCGTTGCCGAGGAATCCATACGTCGGGTTGGGGTGGGCTTTGCTGTCGAGGAAGCCCCCGACGACGAGTTTCGCCCGGGAAACGTCTGTAGTGCCGATGCCGAAATTGGCAGCCTCGACGACGAGTGCGTCACCCTGCGGCTGGTAAATGAGACGCGCATCGAAATCGGCAGTTCTGGAGGAGGAGAAGTCAATATAGGGCGTCTGGCCAGCCCAGCGGAGTTCGCTGCCCTGCATCGTGGGGAAGCCGGCCAGGTAGCCATTCGGCGCCAGGCGCTGGTCGGGCGTGAGAGGCTGAAGGGGGTTGGGGTCGGTGCCTTTCCTGAACCAGACACGAAGCCGAAGGTCGGACGCCGTGAGGGCGGCGGGCGGGATGGCAGCCATATGCACGGAGGCGGAGGTATCCCCGAGCAGGATGGAGTAGAGTCCTTTGTCGACCTGGAGTGACACCGGGTTGAACGGGTTTCCCGGCCCCGCGCCGTTGTTGTTCCAGACGATCGTGGGCGGCGTCGGAGGGGGCGCGGAGATGGTGACGGTGGGATCGGCAGTGTAGCCGGTGCCTGCGTTGACGATGTTGATGGCGGTCACGCCGCCGCTGTTGATCGTCGCAGTGGCCGTGGCCCGCACACCGCCGGGGGTCTGGGGCAGGGAGATGGTGACTGTAGGGGCGCTGGTATAGCCCGCCCCGCCGTTGGTGACCTGGATCGAAGTTAGGAACAGGGTCGGAGGTTGGCCAAGGCCGCCGAAGCGCAAGGCCTGGGCTGTCGCCTGGCGCTGCAGGTTCGGACTTTGATCCTCGAGGGCGAACATGAAGTGCCCGGTGCCGGTGAAGTCTTCGAGCGGGTTGCCGGTCTGCACGCGACCCTGATACGGAATGAGCGCGGGGGTTTGCGCATGGACGGAGGTGGTGGCGGCGACAGTCGCGATGATGGCGATGGCCGGGAGGAGGCAGTGGTGTTTCATGGTTTGCATGGGTGTTTGGGTTGGAGTGGAAATGCCGGGCTGAGCGGCCCGTCGGGGATGCCATTTCGAAAGTCCCGCCGCGGCGTTTCAGAGAATTTCCACTTTTTTATTCTCCCGGTGCCCGCCATGACTGCCGCCCGATGGACCATGATGATCAAAGTGCCCCCAATCTCCCCGCCGGTGCGCCGGTGGCGGAGGCCTTCCCCGCCACGCGCTGGACGCTGGTGGAAAAGGTGCGCCGCGGCGGGGAAGAGGCGCGGCTGGCGCGGGAGGAACTGTGCGCGCTCTACTGGTATCCCATCTACGCCTTTCTCCGCCGCCACGGTCACGACCGCGAGGATGCGGAAGACCTGACGCAGGGGTTCTTTGTGAAAGTGCTGACCGATGAAACCATCGAAGCCGCCGACCGCAGCAAGGGCCACCTGCGCACGTTTCTGCTCCAGGTGCTGAAGCGCCACATGGTGGACGAACACCGCCGCAGCGCGGCCGTGAAGCGCGGCGGCGGGCAGCCCCTGCTCTCATTCGATGCCATGAGCGCGGAGGAACGCTACGCCAGCGAACCCGCCGACACGCGCGACCCGGAAGCGGTCTTCACGCGGGCATGGGCGCGGGAACTCATCGCCGGCGTGCGGGTGCGGCTGCGCGATGAATTCCATGAGTCGGGCCGCGGGGATGTGTTCGAGACGCTGCTGCCCTTCCTGCTCTGGGAGAATGATCCGCCTTCTTATAATACCGTGGCCGCGAAACTGAAAGCCAGCGAGGCCAGCGTGCGGCTGCTGGTCTTCCGCCTGCGGGAGAAGTTCCGTGAGCAGTTGCGGCGGGAAGTCTCGCGCACCGTGGAGACGCCGGAGGAGGTGGCGGGGGAAATCGCGTGGCTCCAGGGCGTGCTGGCGGCGTGAGGCGGGAGGTTTTGAACAGGAGCACGCAGAGGGCGCAGAGGCTTGAAGCAGAGGCTGGAGAACTCCTCCGGCATTTCTCTGTTTCCTCTGTTCTCTCCTGTTCAAACTAACCTCATGTCTCAACCCTCGTGGCAACCTCCCTCCCTCGCACAGATGCAGTCTGCGCTGCCGGCGTTTCGTTTTGAGGAAATCATCGGGCGCGGCGGGATGGGGGCGGTTTATAAGGCGACGGAGCTTTCGTTGGCACGTGCGGTGGCCATCAAGATTTTGCCGGCGGACCTCATGGAGGATGCGGAGGCGTTTTATGCGGAGCGGTTTGAGCAAGAGGCGCGGACCATGGCGCGGCTGAATCATCCGGGGCTGGTGCGCGTGTTCGACTTTGGAAAGACGGCGGACGGGCTGCTCTACTTCGTGATGGAATACGTGGAGGGCACGGACCTCGCGCGGCTCATCAAGGATTCCGGCAAGCTCCCGCCGGAGCGCGCGCTGGATGTGGCGGAGCAGATGTGCCGCGCGCTCGACTATGCGCACCGCGAGGGCGTGGTGCATCGCGACATCAAGCCGGCGAATCTTCTCCTCACGCGCGACGGGCAGGTCAAAGTTGCCGACTTCGGACTCGCCAAACACCACGACGCGGCGGCGCTCGGTTTCACCAAATCGAGCGTGACGGTGGGCACGCCGGATTACCTCGCGCCGGAAGCGTGGACGCCGGGCACGGCGCTGGACGGGCGGGCGGATATCTTCGCCGCGGGCGTGGTGCTTTACCAAATGCTCACTGGCCAGGTGCCGCGCGGGCTTTGGCCGCTGGCGAGCGAATGCGCGGGCACGGACGCGCGATTCGATGCCGTCATTGATAAAGCCGTGCAGCCCGAGCGCGACGCGCGCTATGCCACGGCGGCGGAGATGGTCGCGGACCTGGAGGCGATCCTCACTGCGCCCGCGCAGCCAGTGAAGAAGCCGCGGCGAAAGTGGTGGCTGCTCGCTGCCGGGTCCGGCACAGCGATCATCGTGGGCACGTTCCTGTTTCAGCAGCAGCAGAAGTCGGCCCGGCTCTCCACCCACGTCATCTCCACGGCAGACGATGGCCCCGGCTCGCTGCGACAGGCCATGGAAAACTGCGACGTCAATCCCGGGCCGGACACGATCACCTTTGCGCCGGAACTCGCCGGCCAGACTGTCGTCCTTACCGCGGGCCAGCCGCGACTGGATTACGTGAATTCGCTCCCCGGCGACGGAACCCCCGTCCCCGGCGGGCCCATTTCCATTGATGCCGGCAGCATCCCCGGCGGCATCACCATCTCCGCCGCCAATGGACTCTTCTTTGGCCGCGGCGACACCGTTTCGCTGCGCGGCCTGACTTTCACTGGCTCCCTGATCGCAGGGCGTCATGCCGTGGCCAGTTTTGGACGGCTCACGGTCACGGACTGCGTCTTCGACAAAAACCTGGCGGACGTCAGCGGCGGCGCCTTCTACAACATGCTCGCAGGGAACGCAGAGTTCGTGCGCTGCCGCTTCACCGGCAACACCGCCTCCAGCGGCGGGGCCATTCATAATCTGGGCACCCTTGTGCTCACGGACTGCACCTTCACCGGCAACAAAGCCGCGGGCAGCGGCGGAGCCATCTCGCAGGACGGTGGCACGCTCACGATGACGAACTGCACCTTCACGGAAAACGAGGCCACCATGCGCGGCGGAGCCATCGCCGCCGTGCAGGGCACCATCACCGCCACGCGCTGCACCATCCAGAAGAACTCCGTCACCGGCAGCACTCCCGCCACGCAAGGCGGCGGCGGACTTTCCCTGACAGACCCGGCGGTGGTGAATCTGGACGGCTGCATCGTCTCCGAAAACACCGCCGCCAGCGGCAACGGCCCGGAGGTGTGGAATCAGGGCGGGACGCTGACTGAAAAGGGAGTGCCGCCACGGACACGTTGAGGACGCAGCCTTGCGTTTGTGGTTCCGGGCTGTAAAAGCGCGCCATGACTGTCACTCTCTCGCCACATTTGAATCGCCTCGTCACTGAGCAGGTGCTCACCGGACGCTATGCCAGCGCGGACGATCTGGTGAATGCCGCCGTAGAGCACGAACTGGCTGGCGATGAAGTGAATGCCTGGCTCCGTTCCTGCGCGGCAGAAGGGTTTGCGCAGTTGGACGCCGGAGAGTCCGTGGAGATGACGCGTAGCGACTTTATGCAGTGGATGGCCAACCGTTCCGCCCGGGTAACTATTCAGGTTCCCTGCAGCGTGAGCCGCGAGGCTGCATCCTCTGCCCCAAAGGGGCGAAATGTGAAAGCCCGGGGCAACGCCCCGGGTGAAGTCGCCATGATGGATCAAGCCCTGAATGGGCGGGACAAACGCGCGAGGTCCACCGTTTGTGCCGCCCCTTCAGGGCTTGGAATCCGTGTTCGGCGATACCCGGGGCGTTGCCCCGGGCTGTCTCATCAGGCCCCGTTGGGGCCGGGGAATCAGACCTGAACAGTTACCCGCCCGGAAAGAATGAGGCTGGAGGTTTCGCACCCGCAATGGACACACCCGCGTCAGTCACATGGCAGCCTCCGTCTTTAGATGAGATGCAGGCCGCGCTGCCGGAGTTCCAATTTGAAGAACTCCTCGGCCGCGGCGGCATGGGGGCCGTCTTCAAAGCCGTGCAGACTTCGCTGGGCCGCACCGTCGCCATCAAAGTCCTGCCGGCGGCGCTCATGGAGCGCGAGGATGCGGGCTACGCCGCGCGCTTCGAGCGCGAGGCGCGGCTCATGGGCGGGCTGAACCATCCAGGCATCGTCAGCGTCTATGGCTTTGGCCGCACGCCCGGCGGGCTGCTCTACATGGTCATGGAGAATGTGGACGGCACCGACCTCGCGCGGCGATTGCGCGACGGCGGCCCGCTCGCGCCGGAGAAAGCGGCGGCGCTGCTCGCGCAGGTTTGCGAAGCTCTCGAAACCGCGCACCGCGCCGGCATCGTGCATCGCGACCTCAAGCCGGCGAACCTCCTGCTCACCCGCGACGGCGCGGTGAAGATCGCCGACTTCGGACTCGCCAAAATGTTTGGAGTCCAGCCTTCAGGCTGTGAGTCGCCCGGCACTGACAGCCTGAAGGCTGAACTCCAAACAGTCATCGGAGTCACCGTGGGCACTGCGGAATACAGCGCGCCGGAAATGTTCACGCCCGGCGCCGCAGTGGATGCGCGGGCCGATCTCTACGCGCTCGGCGTGGTGCTTTACCAGATGCTCACCGGCGAGCCGCCGCGCGGGCGCTGGAAACTGCCCGGAGCCGCGGGCTCGGATGGACGATTCGATGCCGTCATCCAGAAAGCCATGCAGGCGGATCCTGCGGCGCGATTTCAAAGCGCCGCGGAGATGCAGCGCGCGCTGCTTCCTGCCGGAAACTCACGGCGCGGTCTGCGGCGGGCCGTTTTCACCGCTGCCGCGCTGGGCCTCACTGCCGCAGTGTGGTTCTGGTGGCCGCGCGGTGAGAATCAGCCTGGCGTGGCAGACGGCGAACTCTCCACCCGCGTCACCAACACCAACAACGACGGCCCCGGCTCCCTGCGCGCAGCTTTTGCGAATGCCTATGCCAGCGCCGGCCCGGATCAGATCACCTTCGATCCCTCGCTGTCCGGCAGCACCATCACGATCTCCGGCGGCAACATCCTCCTGGTCGCCCGTGAGGAGACGCCGGAAGGTCTGGAGCGTTCCTTCATCGAAATGAACGCCGCAGGACTGCCGGGCGGCCTCACCATCCGGGGTGGTGGCGCATGCTTTATTTTTAACGAGGGAAATCGAGTCTCCATCCAGGGCGTCACTTTCAGCGGCGGCACCAATCCCTACGGCGGCATCCTGCTGAACTCCGGCGAACTCACCCTCACCGACTGCAAGTTCACCGACAATCACGCCGGCGTGAACGGCGGCGCGCTCGGCAACAACGGCACGCTGCGCCTCACGCGCTGCACCTTTTCCGGCAACAGCGCGCAGAAGAACGGCGGCGCGTTCAACTCCCTGGGCACGGTCATCGCGGAGGACTGTACCTTCAGCGGCAACACCGGCGGCGGAGGCGGCGCGGTGATCATCGGCGGCGGCACCGCGGAGTTCACTCGCTGCACCTTCCACGGCAACGAAGCCCGCCGCATCGGCGGAGCCGTGGCCATTTACGCGGCGGTGAAAGCC
>JANOZA010000919.1:0-3606 GCA_031429155.1 Verrucomicrobiota bacterium
CGTTGATCCTCTTTCCTCCGTCTCGAAGGCGCTCTCGCCTGAGATCGTCGGCGAAGAGCACTATCGCGTAGCCCGGGGCGTGCAGCGCGTCCTTCAGCGCTACAAGGACCTCCAGGACATCATCGCCATTCTCGGCATGGACGAACTCAACGACGACGACAAACTCACCGTCTTCCGCGCCCGCAAACTCCAGCGTTTCCTCAGCCAGCCCTTCGACGTCGCCGAAGTCTTCACCGGCGTTAAAGGTGCTTACGTCTCCATCAAAGACACAGTCAAAGGCTTCGCCGAAGTCCTCGACGGCAAGCACGATGACGTGCCGGAGGCTAACTTCTATATGAAGGGCGGAATTGATACCGTAGCCAAATCCTGAAGATAGAAAGTGCCCAGTGCTCAGTTCCCAGTGCTCAGATAGAGCACGGAAACGAAGCCGCTGAGCACTGAGCACTTACTTCCCATGTTCCTCCTCCAAATCGTCACTCCCGAAGGCAAAGCCTTCTCCGATGAAGTCAGCGACGTCGTCCTTCCTGGCGGCTCCGGCGAGATGGATGTGCTGCCCAACCACAGCAATCTGGTCAGCACACTCGTCCCCGGCGAACTGCGCTACAAAGGCAAGGACGGCGCCATGCACGAAATGGCCATCGGTGCCGGCTTCGCCGAAATCCAGGGTGACCACGTCAACGTCCTCACCGACATGGCGCTCAAGGACAGCCAGATTGACGAGAAAGCCGTCGAAGCCGCCCTTCAGCGCGCGCAGGACCGCCTCAAGGAAACCGAGCATCTCGGTGCCGAAGAAGTCGCCGCCGTGGAAGCCGCCATCGCCAACAGCCTCGCCCAGCTCAAGCTGAAAAGGAAGCGCCGGACGCTGTAGCCATTCGGGTTACCGCGCCGAACCATTTTGGATTCCCCCCAGCGTGAGTTGTGGCGTTTTCAAAGCGGGCTCACTACGCTTGGGCAATGACGCTGAGCAAGTAGCGCACTTCGGCATCGGCATCGGCGAGGGAGTCAACGGTAGCGGAGACCTCGGCGCGCAAAGCATCGGCGAGACGCTGCCGGGCGCGGTGGACAGCAAGACGGATTTGGCTTTCAGGAACTCCAAGCGATCGGGCTACGGCGGACACGTCCTCGACGCCTCCGGTACGCAGCAGGCCGGACTTGATGGCGCTGAAGACGGCTTCACGTCCACGCGAGCGGTAACTTTCCTCCACCGACGTAAGCGCCCGGCCGAGCACGGTTTGAGCCCAGTCTCGGTCGTAGGTTTCTTCTGCGAGCGAGCGCGTGACGGCCGCAGGTTCGGGAATGTCGGCAAGATTCGCCGCGGCCTCTCCGCCGCCGCGCCGGTCGGCACACTGCTTGCGCCAGTGGTTCTGGAGGTATCTCCCGGAGGCGTGCTTAATAAACGTGCGTAGCCGCGCGACCCCTGGATCGGCGCGCTCGAAGCCGCCGGTGCGAAGAAAAGATGCGAAGAAATCCTGAGTCACGTCTGCACATTCATCCTCGCGACAGCCGAGGGCTCTGAGGAACTTGCGAACGGGCTCCCAGTAGATGCGACAGAGGGAATTGAGAGCGGTTTCGCCGTCCGGAGAGTCCTGTCCGCCTTGGACCCGGCGGACGAGGGTCCATGCGGTGACGGGAAAGAGGGCGGCGGGCGGCGTTTCCATACGGCTGGATTAGTTGCTGCGTATGATGCCGCCATGCTGAGGGTGTGCGAGGGCGGTTTTTCAGGGAATGGGTTCCACCAGTGAACACGCGAATGGTTGCGGCACGGCGGCATTGAGGAAAACCTCGTGGCGCGAGGCATTCCTAGCCTGTCCGACGAGCGCGGGCGTCTGCGGGGAGGGGGAGGGCTGCGCGCGGAGGTTTTGATTGATTTGAAAAGCGGCGTGCCAGGCACCGGTGGGCAGGATATTGACGGCGGTGAAGGTGTCCTCGCGGGCGATGACGGCGGCTAGGGAAAGGACGTGCGCCTTGGTTTCCATGTCACCGACTACTCCGGCAGTGGTCTTGTCGTCTCAAAAAATTCGTCGGAAACTCGTGTGGTCAGCCAGATGAGCACGGCTTCTATTCCTGCTCCACTCGCCAGAAGCGTCTCCCATTGGGGCCTCTCGCCATGGAGTAGCTCTGGGGCACTGTGTCGCCGGCAAGGCCACTGAGCCCGGCCACGGTGATCCACGACTGCATGTCGTCGCTGCGCATGATGCGATAGGTGCGGCCGGGGATGGAGGTGAAGGTGATGCTCATCTTATTGGCTCCTTCCGGCTCGATGCCGGTGATCTCCAGTTCGCCGGGAGGCGCGACGGCCACGGCGGTGAAGGTGATGGCGTAGGCGGCTTCGTTCTCGTCGTTGCTGTTGATAATGAGCACGCGGGTGGTGGAGCCTTCGGTGGTGGGCGTGTAGGTGACGGTGAAGTCATCGAATCCGCCGGCGGGAATGGACGCGGCCATACCGGCAAAAGTGAAGCGCGGGGCGCTGGCAAATCCGGCGGACGTGATGCTGAGCACGGCGTTGCCGGTATTGCGGATGCGGAAGGTCTTCGTGACGCTGGTCCCGATTTCCACTTCGCCGAGATCAGTGCCTTCGGCCTCCGTGGGGCTGGTATCGCCGGCGCCGATGGCATTGGTGAGGGTTTCGCCGCCGAAGATGCCGATCTCCGGCCTGGCAGGTGGAGGAGCCGCCACGCCAGTGCCGCGCACGGCGAAGGTGAAGGCGGCTTCGTCAGTGTCGTTGCTGTTGATGGTGATGGTGGCGTTGTGCGTGGCCGCCGTCGCGGGGCTGTAAGTCACGGTGAAGGTGGCCCAATTCAAGGCGGCGACGGCGGTGGGCGCGCCGGAGATGGCGAAGGCTGCGGCGTTATCGGTAATGCCGCTGATCGTCAGCGTGCCGGTGCCGCCATTGTAGATATTGAAGGTGCGGCTGGCCGTGCCGGTGCCGGCGGTGACGTTGCCGAAGTCCGTGCCCGCAGTGACGGTGACGACGGTCTGCCCGCTGATGAAGGGCGTGCTGTTATCCCCGATGACCTGGATTTCCGGCTGGCTGTCTCCGCCGTAGCCCTTTACCTGGAAGTTGTAGGGATTCTTCACCGGATCGTCGCTCGTGAAGCTGATGGTGGCTGACTTCTGGCCGGTGCTGGAGGGATTGAAGCTGATGTTGATCGGGTAAGCCGTGCTGGGGGCTATCGTCCGCGGCAGGTTGATCCCTGAGATGGCAAACTGGGAGTTGGTGCTGTTGAGCGCGGTAATAGTGAGGGGCTCGTTGCCCGTATTCACGAGACGGAATTCAAGGCTCAGGGAACTGCTGGTGACATCCACTACACCGAAGTCTGTGGTCTCCGCCACGGAGGCGGAATTGTCGCCGTCTGGGATGAGTACCGAGGAAGGCGGAGCACTGCGCACTTCCATATCCGGCGCCCGGCCGCTGCCGCTGATGGCGAAGGTGAACGTGCCTTCGCTGGAGTCACTGTTCTCGATCTCTACGGTGGCGGTAAAATTGCCGTAGGTGCTGGGATTAAACGTCACCGTGAACTCCGCTTCTCCGTTCACGGGGATGCTCTCGATGCCGCTGGCCCCGGTGATGGTGAAATGCGGTGAGTTCTCGGTGATGGAATCAAT